>CAJOMW010000025.1 GCA_905235695.1 uncultured Clostridia bacterium
GCAGTTCTCTTTCCCTTTTCTTTCTCTTACAAGAGAAAGAAAACGTGCTTTTTGCTTCTTTTTGCACGCGCAAAAAGAAGATCCCGTATTCCCCAAAGCGCCAACGGCGCTTTGGATATTGCACCTGCGCTCAGCAGTAAACCATCAAATGAGTATCAAAAGCTGCGCTTTTGCCGACTGCACCTGCGCTTAGCAGAGCAACCGAAAAAGAATATAAAAAGCGGCGTTAAAAAAATCCCCCATACCCCATTTTTCAAGGACATCTCCCCGAACTATCATACAGAAGGGAAAAATAAAAGCCCCAAAAGACAAAAAAGGAGATGTTTTTTATGACAAAGGCAAAACGTTTAGGAATCGCAATACCTGCGATAATCATTGTGGCATTGATAATATGCTTTATGCTTCCCATGATAGTGTCTACCGCATCTCCCGAGAGCGTGAATACGTTCACGTTTACCGATACGGGAATAACAGCAACGGACGAAACGGGAAGCGGCTATAAGATAAGCGGAACATCGCTTACCATAAACGAGGGCGGAACCTATACGGTAACCGGCTCGTGCGGCGACGGATCCGTGACCGTCAAAAAGGGCACGACGGGCGTAACGCTCGTTCTCGATGACCTCTCGCTCTCTTCGAACACATCCGCTCCGCTCTCGATCAACAAAACGAGCGAGGCAACAGTTTATATCTCCGGTAAAGTAACGCTCACCGACAGCGAGAATCCCGAAGATGAGGACTCGGTTGACGAAGAAGTCGCAGACGCCTTTGACGGTGCGGCAATAAAGGTAAAATCCGGCGCATCCCTTGCGATAAAGGGCGACGGAACCCTCATCGCCGACGGTCAGAGCTGCAAGAACGGCATAAAGGGCGCGGCGACCTCAAAAATAGAGATAGAGGACGGCGTGACTATCATAGTCAAGGCGGCTAATAACGGCATAGCCTCCGACGGCGAGGTTATAATTTCCGGCGGCAATATCGACGTTACTGCAGAAAACGACGGCATAAAGTCGGAGCCGGACGAGGACGATGCCGAATCAAAAGGCGAGATCTCAATAAGCGGCGGAAAAATAAAGATAACCTCCGGCGGCGACGCAGTCCAGGCAAGCGGCGCTCTCAATATAAGCGGCGGCGCATTTGACATAATCACCTTCGGCGGCTATAATAACAATAAGGCGCTCGGAGACGACTCCGCAAAGGGACTCAAGTCCGACACGGCTGTAAATATAAGCGGCGGCACGTTTGAGATAAACTCTGCGGACGATGCAGTGCACTCGGACGGCTCGGTAACGATAACAGGCGGCAAGCTCAACATCAAGAGCGGCGACGACGGTCTGCACGCAGACTATGACCTGATAATAGGAACCAAGGGCTCTGAGAGCGGTCCGGAAATAAACATAGAGACAAGCTGTGAGGGCTTCGAGGGCGCAAAGGTCGTGCTCTATTCCGGCAGCGGCTCCATAACGGCTTCGGACGACGGCATAAACGCCGCAAACAGCGACCTTGCGGATTATGAGATAGCGATATACTTCTACGGCGGCGACTGGTACGTAAATGCGGCGGGCGACGGTCTCGACGCAGGCGGAAACGGCGGCAACCGCACGACGAACGACATATACCTGTACGGCGGAAAAGTAGAAGTGTACGGCTCAACGAACGGCGGCAACTCTGCGCTCGACTTCGACGGCACCTGCACCTATGAGGGCGGCACACTGCTTGCGGTAGGCGTTGGCGAAATGGCTCAGCAGCCTACGAGCGGCGTATACGTAAGCTTCGGCGCACAGGGCGGATTCGGCAGCAGAGGCGGTTTCGGAGGAAATCAGACCTCATCTCAGAGCGGTTCGTTTACGATAAACAACGGCAGTAAGATAGAAATAAAGAACGCATCCGGCAAGACGCTATACACGGCGACCGGAATAAAATACGCAAACAACGTGGTCTTTGCAAGCGAAGATATAGCTCAAGGCGAGTCATACAGCCTGTACATTGACGGCTCTCTCGCGGCGACCGCAGAAGCGGTGACCGGAAGCGGTCAGGGATCGTTCGGCGGCTTCGGCGGCAACGGCGAGGGCGGATTCCCCGGCGGAAATGGCCGCAATGGCGGCTTCCCGGGCGAAAACGGCGATGAAAACTTCGGCGGAATGCCCGGCGACAGACAAAACGGCGAATTTCGGGACGGACGTCAGAACGGCGGATTTTCCGGAGGGAAAAAGCTCCCTTTTGACGACGTAAAGGACGGCGAGTGGTATGAAGATTACGTTCGCTTCTCGTACGAGAGAGGGATAATGAACGGCGTGTCGGACAGCCTCTTCGATCCCGACGGCGGTCTAACGAGAGCAATGCTCGTGCAGATACTCTACAACCTTGAGGGAAAGCCCTCGATCGGGAACAAAGTCAGCTTTCCCGACGTCAAAAATGGTGAATGGTATGAGGACGCCGCAGCATGGGCAAAGGAAAACGGTATAACGCGCGGCTATGAAGACGGCACGTTCGGCGCAGACGATATGGTAACTCGCGCACAGGCGGTCACGATGCTCATGAACTATGCAAAGATAAAGGGCTATGATACAGAAGGAGCCGCAGAGCTCGATTACGGCGACGCAGACAAGGTGCCTTCCTGGGCGGCAGAGCCTATGAGGTGGGCGGTAGGAAGCGGCGTTATAAACGGAGACGGCGGTCTTCTCAGACCAAGCGACGGCGCATCCCGTGCAGAGACGGCGGCAATAATGACAAGATTTCTCGGAAACGTGAGATAGGGCTGCGGAATCTGAATAATAAGCGGCGGATTTATTCGTCAAATCATTAAAAAAAGCAGAGAGGAGGTGACACGGTGAGCGAAATTTATAAGACGTGTTTCAGGCGAGTGGAAAAGAAGTACATAATAAACCGGGGGCAGTACGAGGCGATGCTGAAAGGCATCGAGCGGTATACCGAACCCGATGCACACGGGCAGTCGACGGTCTGCAACATCTACTATGACACCGACTTTTACCAGCTCATCGGCACCTCTCTCGAAAATCCCTTTTACAAGGAAAAGCTCAGGGTGCGCAGCTACGGCGTGCCGGGCGACGATGACAACGTATTTATAGAGATAAAAAAGAAGTTTGACGGCGTCGTCTACAAGCGAAGGGCGGTAATGAGCGCAAAAGAAGCGAAGGAGTATCTCGGCGACGGAGCCCCTCCCGAGGACTCTCAGATAATCCGCGAGATAGACTGGTTTATGAAGCGATACGATCCCGGACCGAAAGCCTTTATCGGGTATGAGAGAGAGGCGTACATAGGGAAGGACGATCCGAATCTTCGTATAACCTTCGACACAAACCTTCGCGGAAGGAGCGTCGATCTCGACATAGGAAGCGGAGACGGCGGCTCGCTTATAATCCCCGGGAGCGATACGATTATGGAGATAAAGATACCCGACTGCGCTCCGATATGGCTGTGTCAGCTTCTCTCGGAAAACGGGATATTCCCGACGTCATTTTCAAAATACGGAACTTACTACAAGCAGACGCTTTCCGGCAAGACGGGCGGCGAACACCAAAAGGAGGCTTTCATCTATGCTTAGTTCAATAATAACAGGAACCGAAATAACCATGAGTGCGTTTCTCATTTGTACCGCAGTATCGCTTGTGCTCGGCATATGCGCGGCTCTGCTGTGTATGTATAAAAACAGCTATTCTCAGAGCTTCGTCATTGCGCTTGCAATGCTGCCGGCGGTAGTACAGCTCATAATAATGCTGGTAAACGGCAACATAGGCGCCGGAGTTGCGGTAGCCGGAGCGTTCGGACTCGTAAGATTCCGCTCGGCGCCGGGCACGGCAAGGGAAATAGGACTCATATTCCTCGCAATGTCGATAGGACTTGCTACCGGTATGGGATATATAGCCGTCGCCGTCATATTCTTCTTCATAATGGCGGTGTTCACGTTTCTTCTCACGGCGCTTAACTTCGGCGCCGGAAGTGCAAACGAGCGGGATCTCAAGATAACCGTCGCCGAAAACGTGGACTACGACGGACTGTTCGACGACATACTCAAAAAATACACAAAGTCCTATGAAATTGACAGAGTAAAGACCACCAACATGGGAACGCTCTTTGAAGTGCATTATAAGATAGTGCTCAGGGACGGCAAGGTGCCTAAAGAATTTCTCGACGAGCTGAGAGTGAGAAACGGAAACCTTTCGATAGTTTGCTCGAGACCTGTGCCGAGGGAGAGTATGTAAGCATGAAAAAAAGACGTGCGAGGATACTCACACTTCCGCTGCTCGCCATCTCCGCTCTTATCCTGCTCGCAGGCTGTATGAATACGGATGTCGCAGATTACTCGGGAGAGGGAACAAACATGGAAGTATATTGCTTCAGCGCCGGAAAGGCGGACTCGTTCCTGATAACGACCGAAAACAGCGCCGTGCTCATAGACACCGGGCTAAAGGGCTTTGGCGGGGACGTGCTTGAATATCTCAAGCAGAAGGGCATAGAGAAAATAGATTACCTCATAATCACCCACTTTGACAAGGATCACGTCGGGGGCGCGGCAAAGATAATAAATTCTATCTGCGTTGACAACGTCCTCCAGAACAACAGCCCGAAGGACAGCTCGGCTTACACAAAGTATCTGAGCGCCGTATCAAATGCGGCTATTACACCCGTTACCGTGACAGAGACCTACTGCTTCGAGCTCGACGGCGTAGGTTACGTTATAGACGCATCCGGGAGCGAGAAATATAAGGATAAAACAAGCAACAACTGCTCTCTTATTGTGTCCGTACTCAACGGCGAGAACAAGCTGCTCTTTGCGGGCGACATTGAGAGCGAGCGGATTTGCGAGTTCATAGATTCAAACAGCACACGGTACGACCTTCTGAAGGTTCCGCACCACGGTGTCTACGATGCGTTTACCGGCTTTCTTATAGAATCAGTCGGTCCTCGGTACGCCGTCATCACCTCGTCGGACGAGGAGCCCGAGTCGGACGAAACCATAGCTGCCCTCGAAGGTGCCGGAGTGCAGGTTTTCACCACAAGAACAGCACCGGTAAAGGTAGAGAGCGACGGAGTGAACATCAGCGTCAGGTATGAGTAAAATCACAGGGTAATTTTACAATGATATGTCAGGTGCTTTTGGGAATACGGCGCCTTTTATGTTCTCTTTCTGTTGCTCTGCCGGGCAAGGCTGCGGCTGGCGAAAGCGCAGCTTTTGATGCTCATTTGATGGTTTACTGCTAAGCGCAGGTGCAATATTCAAAGCGCCGTAGGTGCTTTGGGGAGTACGTTATGTTCTTTTTGCCGGCACAAAAAGAACCCAAAAGTGCCTTTTGCGTCGTTGCATAACGGGCTTCGCTTGCGCTACGCATATATGCCGACGGTGCCATGCCCAAGTTTACTGCCCTTACAATGGGCTACTTCAAAAGCAGCATCTTTTGTGCCTCAACACGCCTTCAACAGTGATATATATGATTTTTTTATGTAGATAACATCAAAGGCTTATCGTTTTTTCAGTGGGGTGCTATCAACTTTCCACTTTCAACTTTCAATTTTCCATTTTCCATTTTTAAAAAGCCGCAGGCTTTTTTTTAATTTTCAACTTTCCACTTTCAACTTTTAAAAGCCGCAAACAGCGGCACAAAAAGAGACCGCTGACTGTTCTTTGTCAGCGGTCTGCCCAAAAGCAGAGCTTTTAGGGGGCTTTTACAGTCAATGCAGCTGTGACGCATGGCAAATCATTGCCCTTATTCAATTTCTTCCACTTCAATAAAATCCGCTTCTCTGTTTCTTATTGCTATAACGGCGCCCTTTATCAGGTAGGCTCTCGGATCGCCGAGCGGACTTGTTCCGACGCACACAACGTCCGAGCCTGTCACTATGCCGAGATCCTGGAGCCGCCGTCTCATATTTCCGTTTACGAAAAGCCCCTTTACACGGACGCTCCCGTTTTCACCTGTTTCCGATAGCTTCATACATATCCGCGCCAAAGTGTTCCGCGCGGTACACGTCCTTTCGATATAACGTTGCCGAAGGTTATGACCTTACGTTACATTATATGCCGCTTCCCTTTACGTTGACCGAAGTCACTCCATATATCCTTCAAGAGCTTTTGCGAGCTTTACGAAGTCGTCGGGCGACAGCTTCTCTCCTCTCACGCTCTCGCCGCAGCCGAGCGTGTCGGATATGATTTTCGCAATCTCCGCCTTATCGAGCGAAACAATACCGCAAAGCGCATTGACAAGCGTCTTTCTGCGAACGGAAAACGCCGCCTTTATGAGCCTTTGCGCCGCCTTTATCTCACTATCCGAGTACTTTGCCGGTCTGTATGTCGTAAATCTTATGACTGCGCTGTCGACCTTAGGTCTCGGATAAAAGCAGCCGGACGGCACCGCAAAGAGCCTCTTAAAAGAGCCGTAAAGTCCCATTGACGCAGTTATGCTGCCGTAGTCTGCGGAGCCGGGCGCCGAGGTCAGACGCTGAGCCACCTCTTTCTGCACCATGACGGTTATATAGTCGAAGCAGCCGCAGTCCTCGACAAGCCTTGTGAGAATCGGCGTTGTGATGTAATACGGAAGATTTGCGCAGACCGAGACGGGAAGCATCTTATCTCCGCTCATTCTCCGCTCTTTGAGAAGCGCTTGTATATCGGTCTCCATCACGTCCCCGAAAACCACCTCTGTATTGTCGTATCCCTCCAGAGCTTCTGCGAGCACCGGCTCGAGGGATCTGTCTATCTCGACGGCGACAACCTTCTCAAAAACCGCCGCAAGCTCCTTTGTGAGTATTCCGGCGCCGGGACCTATCTCAAGGATAAGCGCCGGTATCTTTTCGCCTCCGCCGCCCGTATATTCGGTACATTCTGCCGCTATTCTGCGCGGTATCTTATAGTCCTGAAGGAAGTTCTGACCGTATTTTTTCTGAAAAGAAAAGTCGTGCTTATTTAATATTTCAGACATTGACGTTGCCTCCCGAATGGCTGATTAAAGGGACATACCCACAGCACGGGCACGTCCCCTTGATTTTTTATTCGTCTTACTCCGCCTGTGCGGTCTTCTTATCTTCCTCAACCGGCAGATAATTTCTGTAATTCTTCTGGGATACCTTTGTGAAGTTTCTGCCTCCGAACATATTGGACTCTATCTTGGAGAGGTCTCTCGAAGCGTAGATGTCTACGTTGTAGAAGAGCGGTATTATCGGGGATTTGTCTATGAGGAGCTGTTCCGCTCTGTGGAGGGCGTCAGCTCTGTCGGCGTTGTTCAGCGCCGAGACTATCTCCTCGCAGACTGCGTCGTACTCATCATCCGCAAAGCCTGTTATGTTGCGGCCGCTGTATTCGACGTTTTCGGTAGTAAGGTCTATTGCGCCGCCGGAGAACTGCGTCGAGAAGCCTATAAGCATACCGTATGCGTCGGGAGTCAGGCACTGGAAATCCATACCTATTACTCTTGCGGTGCCGTTTGTAAGCTCATTGGCTCCGGAAGAAATGCCGTAGATATACTTGGTATTTTTAGAGTCGTCGCTCACGTTGAAGCCGAGCTCCTTCCATACCGAGCGAACGTAGCTTGCGATGGCGCTCTCGTACTCTCTGTCCCTGTTGTATTCAATGGATATCGAGCCCTTTGTGACGCCTGCCTCTTTGAGGAGAGCCTTTGCCGCTTCCATGTCGCCTGTCGGGACGAAGAGGTCGCCGGCTTCCTTTCTGAACTCGGTCTTTTCGGTGGTGTCCTCTATTCCGTAAGGAACGACGCCTGCCGCCGCCTTTGCGCCTCTTCCGGTAAGCTCGGCTATATGCTCTCTGTCAAGAGCTATTGACAGCGCCTTTCTCACCCTTGCGTCCGAGAAGAGCTCGCTCGTGGTGTCAAAGAAATAAGTGTACGTCGAGGGAATAGCGGTGGTGACCGTTTTTCCCGCCTTTGCGATGGTGTCGGAAGAAGCCTCGCTGAGGTTTATGTAGAATATGTCGCCTGCGAGATATCTGTCTATCTGATTGTCAGCCTTTGCGCCCTCGGAGAGGAGGGTTACGAGCTGATAGGGCTTTACCACCTTGTCTACGGCGTTGTCCTCCGATTCGCTAACGCCGTTGTAGTGGAGATTTCTCTCGAGCTCTATTACCTTGTCGGTAACTCTCTTATACTTGAAAGGACCGTTTGTGAGCGGAAGTGCGAGGGACGAGGAAGCGTCCCATGAATAGTCGACGTTTTCCGGATCGTCAAACTTTGTGGCGTTGGACTCGCGGAGCGGAACGAGCGCGGGGCTTGCAAGGCGGCGCTTGAAGTACTCTACGTTGGTAAATCCGTCTTCAAACGCTATCTGAAGCACGTCGTCCTTTATCGCTGTTATGCCGAGATCGTTTATAGAGCAGAGTCCCTCTTTGACCTTGCGCGCGTTCTTTATGGGATAGAGAAGCGAAGCGGCAGGTGAATCGTTCGAGGGCTTGAGAAGCCTCTGCCACGAGTATACGAAGTCGTCGGCGCCGACGACTATACCGTCCGACCATCTCGATTTCTTGAGCTTTATTTCGAGCTTTAAGGTATTGTCCCTTGCGTCAACGTAGTACTCAACCTTGTCCGCAAGCGCCTTCTTCAGCTTTCCGTTGCTGTCCATGGTGAACAGTCCCTCGTAAAGCAGTCCGAACATCTTTGCCGCATCGGCGGAGCCGTAGGTTACCGCAGTCGGATCGAGATTGCTCGGAAAAGACGATAGATACATCTGTATTATTGCGCCTTTATCGTCATCGCTCCTTCTGCCGCAGCCGCCGATAGCGAGTACCGGGACGAGCATACAAAGCGCCAATACCAAAGCCAGGATTTTTTTCATGATAGAATGTCGCCTCCATAGAATTTATGAATATACCCGATACTGCACCGAGTTTATTCAATATCATCATACATTATATCATTAAATCCCGATTTAATCAACAAATATTTTCCCAAAAATTATGTATTTTTCGCTTTGCACAATAATATTTCGTTTTTTTGTTGAATATGCACAAATAATGAGCCGTGCTTTTCAATGGCGGCATATAAAAAGCGGTACACGAATATTATTAAACGAACTGAAAACAAAACGGCGGAGGAAAAGCAATGACAGACATTTACAAACCGGAAGGATTTATAATAGATACCCCCGAAAACAGAGAGCATACGTCAACGCTTTCGGGACTTGAATATGCGCTCTCGGCAGGTCTGATACTTGAGGGGAGGGTAACGCTCTGTGACGGAGAGCACAATCTGATAGTGGATATGGGCAGCTGCAGGGGGATCATACCCAGAAGCGAGGCGGCGTACAGCATAGACGGGAGCGAGGTGCGCGACATTGCGCTGATAACGCGTGTCGGGAAGCCCGTCTGCTTCAAGGTAACGCATATAGAGCACACCGACGGCGGCGCGAAGATAATACTGTCGAGGCGGCTTGCCCAGATGGAGTGCTTTGAGAACTACGTATCAAACCTGGCAAGCGGCGACGTAATAGACGCCAAGATAACCCACATAGAGCCCTTCGGCTGCTTCTGCGACATAGGCTGCGGAATAATATCTCTGCTTCCCGTCGACTGCATTTCGGTCTCACGCATAACCCATCCCAAAGACCGCTTTTCGAGCGGAGAGCGCATAAAGTGTGCTGTAAAGCAAAACGACACGGTGACCGGTCGAATATCTCTCACCCACAAGGAGCTGCTCGGAACCTGGGAGGAGAACGCCGCTCTCTTTTGCGCCGGCGAGACGGCGGCAGGCATAATCCGGAGCATCGAGCCGTATGGGATATTCGTGGAGCTTACGCCAAATCTCGCAGGGCTTGCCGAGTGGTGCGAGGGCGCAGAGGTAGGCAGAGGCGCCGCCGTGTACATAAAGAGCATAATTCCCGAAAAGATGAAGATAAAGCTCGTGATAGTCGACAGCAATTTCCCGTCTGCGAGCATTGCGAAAAAGCCGAGCTACTATATCAGCGAGGGGCGCATAGATATATGGCGGTATTCGCCCGAGCTTTGCGAAAAGACGGTGATAACCGACTTTACTGAGCTCTAAGGCCGCTCCCTGCTTATTATGTCGCACTCCGCCCTGCCGGTTATGACAGCCTTTACGACGGTGTCTTCGCGGTAATCGGAGTTTTCGGGCACGAATGCGCCGTAAATTTTTCCGTCTATCCACACGGTGCAGAAATCGTCCGATACCTTTTTCAGCACTATGCCTTTTTTTGCTATGGGCTTTTGCAGGGCGATGCTCTTTGCCCTTCGCACGGCAAGGTACGCCGTTCCGCTAGCGGCGGCCGAAAGTGCCGCCGACGCCGCTATTCTCGCCGTTAAGAGGTAGACAAAGAGAGAAATGAGGGAGAAAAGTCCGAAAAAGACAAATTCGGACGGGCTCATGCCGCCTGCCGTAAAGACTGCGAGGGACAAAATGAAAGCAAGTGCGAATACGGCGGCTATTTCCGGGATCATAATATCAGTCCAATCTGTTTTTTTATATTATCGACAAAAGTGCGGCACGGTATGCGTGCCGCATTCGGCTTTTAAAAATGCAGAATGCAAAATTGGCTGGGGCGCAGCTTTTGATACTCATTTGATGGTTTACTGCTAAGCGCAGTGCAGTATCCAAAGTGCCTTCCGGCACTTTGGGGACACGTGTTACGTACTTTTCTTGAAAAAGAAAAGTACCAAAAGATTTTTGCCCTTCCCGGGCGTGGGAAGGGCAAATCGAAGGACG
>CAJOMW010000026.1 GCA_905235695.1 uncultured Clostridia bacterium
GATCCTGTTCCGAGGTGCGATGCGTGCGGCGGAATTGTAAGACCGGATATAGTGCTGTACGAAGAACCGCTTGACGACGACGTGTTTGAAAGGGCGGAGAGGGAAGTGAGAGAGGCTGACGTGATGATAGTCGGCGGCTCGTCTCTCGTAGTTAACCCGGCGGCATGGCTCGTGAGAAGGTTTGGCGGAAAGCACCTCATTATTATCAATTATTCCGAAACGCCGTACGACGCCTTTGCCGAGTTTGTCATAAGGGATTCGGTGGGAAAGGTACTCGGAGAGATAGCAAAATAATAACCACCCGCTTTGCGGGTGGTATGGCTTTTTTACCTCACCGCAAATACTGCGGCGAATATCTTTGCGTTCGGAAACGCATTCCGGAGAACCCTTGCGCTCTCGGCGATGCTTGAGCCGGTGGTCAGCACGTCGTCAACTATCACCACGTTTTCAGGCTCTTTCAGAAACAGCCTTGAAAATGGGGAGACGAAAAATCTGTTCCTCACGTTGCTCTTACGGTCTTTGCCGCTGAGAGCTTTCTGCTCTCTTGAAAACGGCAGTCTCTTTATTGCGGAGCGGAACTTTGAGTCGCCGCCGTATAAACCCGATATGCGCCTTGCAATAAGGGCGGACTGATCGTAGCCGTATTTGCGGCGGTTCTTGGAGCTTCTCGGAACATTTACGAAGAGAACGCTTCCGTGAATATCGAGCTTTCGCACGTCGAAAAGCATCTTCATTGCGGCATAGCGAGCCGCATCTGAGTTTATTCTTCTCTTGAAGTAAAACAGAAGCGTGCGTATCGGCTCAAACTCATACGAAAAGCTCCCGGCGACCTGTACGTCGCCGATTTCCGTCCCGAGCGTGAAAACGCTCTTTTCAAGACGGGCGTTTTCCATGGAAAATTCGCACCTATCGCATACGACCGAGCCGGATATTATATTACCGCATACCGGACACTCGGGCAGAAAAATTACGTCTCTTACTCTTATACTCATGTAAATCGGAATCAGACTGTGGGGTATTTTATATTTACGGTCTTTCCGACAGTCGCAGACTCGACCGTAGCGCATGCAACTGCGATAGTGCTTGCGCCTTCCATTGAAGTTACCGGCATATCTTCGCCGTTTATCAGCGCATTTATAAACACGTCTATCTCGGCGTTTACGTTGTGGTTGTTGACCTCGACGGGTACGTCGATAGGCTTTGTGAAGTCATAAGAGCCGTCAGAAAGCGCCACATCCCTTGAAAAAAGCGTGATAGAAGGGGACGTATTGTCGCAAATGACCGTGCCGCGCGTGCCGTAGAATACAGAGCGCATGGTGTATCTGCGGCGGCAGCCGATAGAGGAGAATACCTTTCCGATAACGTTATTCGGGAACTTGTATATAGCTACCGTGCAGTCGTCTGTCGGCCAGTCGAGATTGCACTTGTGATTTGAGTAGGCGGTAACTTCCGTAGGATTTCCGGCTATCCAGCGAAGCAGATCGACCGCATGGCAACCGCCGCCGATAAAGCCGTTTCTGTCGGGCGTCATGCGCCAGTTGTCAACACCTTTTGCGTGATCGTAGTTGTGAGCGTATTCGCTCTCCACAAAGAACAGCTCGCCGATTTTTCCGCTGTCGACAAGCTCCTTTGCGGCGATAAAGCCGGGAGTACAGCGGCAGACCTGCCCTATCATGAGCTTTCTTCCGGTCTCTTTTTCAACCCTCATCATCTCTTCGCAAAGCTCTAAATTCAGCGCCATGGGCTTTTCGCAGAGAACGTCCTTTCCGGCTCTCAGGAACGCTTCGGTCATCTCCGGGTGAAGCCTGTCGGGAGTGACTATGACTACCGCATCAATATTCTCATCATTCACAAGCTCGTGCCAGTCCGTAACGCCTATCTTTACGTTCTTTTCTTCCATCGCGGCTTTGAGGTTGTCCTCGTACTTGTCGCATATAGCGTAGAGATTTGCCTTTTCATGGTTGATGACACCTTGCATATGGAGCTTTCCCATTACGCTGCAGCCTATTACGGCTATATTCAATTTGTCTTTCATAACATATTATCCTTTCTTACTTGATAGGTCAAGTATAGCATAGAATATATAGCTTTTCAACGTCAAAAAGTTTGAATATATGCTCAATTTGTTTGATATGCTTACAGCTTTTCTTGGCTTTTCATATATTCCACCGGAGTTTTGCCGGTATATCGCTTGAAAATGCGCGAAAAATTTTCGGGAGGTATTCCGACGGCTTTTGCAACGCCGCTTATCTTGCATCTGCCGCTTGCCATAATGGCGCAGGCTTTTTTGATACGCACGTCGCTCAGATAGCGGTAGGGGGAGGCGCCGGTCGCCGCTTTGAACAGCGTTGAAAAGTAGGAGCGTTCAAGACCTATGTCGGAAGCTATTTCGGAAACGCTTTCTATCCTGTCGTATTTAGCTTCGATGACGTGCAAAGCCTTTTCAATGTAGCTGTCTGTGTCGCTTGCGGGCTTGCTGTACCTCAAAAGCTCCCCGAACAGACCGTACACACAGCTTTGACGCCTGAGATTGGCGCCGCTGTCGGCATCGCTTTTCAAGTCGATCATTTTATCTATTTGACGGGTTATTCCTTGAAACGCTTCTTTTGGCGCAAAGGGCTGGCAGGAGGTAATTCCGGCTCGCTTTAAATAAGAAGCAATGCGAATGCCGTCAACGGCGCACCAAACGCCGCGTCTGGGCTCTTTTTCGGAGGCGGTGTGAACTATAATGTCGCCCGGAAAGAGAATATAGCAGTCGCCGCTCTTAATAGGAAACTCCGTGCCGTTTATTATAACACTTCCGTAGCCGCCGGTACAGCACTCAACTATATAGATATCCCTTATTACAGGTCCGTATCGCACTCCCGGTGCGAGGTTGTCGTCACGCGCGCAGAGGTAAAGCTCCATATCGCCGCCGTTTCCTGTGTTTAGCTTTTCATACAGCATTTTATGCGCCTTTCATATCATAATCCAATAAAAATATATAAATATTTTATCATTTTGCCTTGCAAATGTCAATAAACGGTGTTATAATAGTTACAGCTTATATCGATGACGGCAGTGCGGAGGCAATCAATGCAGCTTATACTTTTGGCTCTTGTAATACTGCTCTACAGCTTTCAGACGCTGTTTTGCACCATGTTCAATAAAAAATATGAGGGAAATTGCGAGAACGCTTCCAAGGTGTTCTGCGTGCTTGAAGGCGTTGCGATAGCTGTAATTACTCTCGCATTTATCGGTTTTAAGTTTTCTCCGTCGCCTCTGACGTGGCTTATCGGCGTGCTCAACGCCGCCGCACTCCTGTGCTACAACACCTCTATGATTAAGGCAAGCGAGAGAGGCTCTTACGCCTTCATGTGCATATCATACCTCTTCGGCGGACTTATCGTGCCGCTCGTGTACAACTCGGCTTTACTCGGAAATCCCATAAGTATATGGCAGATTATAGCGATAGCGGTAATGCTTTTGTCTTTTGTGCTTATGAATTATGAGGATATAAATCTTCATAACACACCCGTTTCGTATTACGTTTACTGCGCGCTTCTCTTTATAAGCAACGGCGCATACGGAACATTCCTAAAGATGCAGTCCGTAAACAACGATGCCGAAAGCACGCAGATGATAATTATAACCTTTGCGCTCATGGGAGTTATGGCGTTTATTACTCTTTTGCTCAAAGAAAAGAAGAGTACTTTGGCGGCGTTTAAAATAAACAAGAGTGCGATTGTTCCGCTTGTTCTGTGCCTTATAATTGCGGCGGCAGCGATAAATCTGCTCGTGTATATACTGCCGCTCATAGACCTTGCGCTCCTGTTCCCGGTAGAGGACGGCGGCGTAATGGTAGTTTCGGCGCTGTTTTCCATATTCATTTTCAAGGAAAAGACCACGCCGCTGAAAATATGCGGAATGCTGCTCGCGGTAATTTCTATTGTGAGCCTCAGCATCCTCGGCGGTGCGGCATAAGAGACAAAACGGCTTAAAGTTTTGCTTTCAGTCCTATATGCGGATATAGTTCATCGGTAGAACATCAGCTTCCCAAGCTGAGAAGGCGGGTTCGATTCCCGTTATCCGCTCCAAAAAGAAAAAGTCGCCGTGCAGTAATTCTCACGGCGCAAATCATATATAAAGTCAAAATATAATATTTACTTTTTAAAAAATACTGGTATAATAGACCTGTAAAACCGTAAAATGCAAAAAAACAAACTCTGAAAGGAATCAAAAATTATGAAGACAAAGGTAGTTGCAGTTGTTGGCTGCGGAAGAATAGCGAATAATGCCCATTTGCCGGCACTCACACAGATCGAGGGAGTTCGCATAAAGTACGCCTGCGACCTGATAGAGTCAAAAGCTCAGATCATCAAGGAAAAGTACCCGGATAAGGTAGAGAACGTAATAACCGACTACCACGCAGCACTTAAAGACCCGGAGGTTGACGTTGTATATGTTCTCACTCCAAACTACGCTCACTATGAGGTAACCATGGCGGCGCTCAAGGCAGGCAAGCACGTGTTCTGCGAGAAGCCTATAACAGTAAACTACGCTCTCTCGTGCGAAATGGCCAAAGAGGCAAAGAAGCAGAACAAGATATGCAATATAGGCGTATGCAACCGCTATCACAAGTCTGTCGAGATGCTCGAAGAAATGAACAGAAAAGGCGAATTCGGCAATATCTATCACGTATACTGCTCGTTCCGCTCCTTCAGAAACATACCCGGTCTTGGCGGTGCGTTCACAAATAAGGCTTTGTCCGGCGGCGGAGTACTTATCGACTGGGGCGTACACTTCCTCGACCTCATACTCTACGTTCTCGGCTCGCCGAAGCTCACAACCGTTACCTGCGATACATACAGCGAAATGGCAAAGGATATGAAGTCTTATAAGTACAACGGAATGTGGGCTGAAGATACAAAGGACGTCGAAAACGGCGTAAACGACGTCGACGACTTCGTTTCCGGCTACGTCCGCACTTCCGGCGCATCAATATCCCTCAACGGCGCATGGGCGCAGAACATCAACCACAACGAAATGTTCATCGACTTTCTCGGCGACAAGGCAGGCGCAAGACTTGACTACTGCGGAAAGATACACGTCTTTAAGGGCGATACGCTTGAGACAATAGATCCCGAATACGATATTCCGGATATGTATCTGTGCGAAGATATATCGTTCCTTGAGTCCACCGAGACCGGTGTTCACACCAAGGGCCACATAGAAAATATTCTTGAAAGCATGAAGCTGCTTGACAGACTCTACGCTTCGGCAGAGCAGCACAAGGAGCTCTATATCGGCTGATAAAGTTTAAAGACGAAAATATGAAAAAGATATATACAACCGGACTTGTTGAAAAAGACGGCGTCGAAACGGAGTACGTCCACTTTGGAAGCGGCGAAAAGCCGCTCGTTATTCTCCCGGGACTTGGCATAAAGAGCGTGATACCGTCGGCAAAGGCGATTGCCGAAGCGTATGCGGCGTTTGATGAGGACTATTCGGTATATCTCTTTGAGCGGCGCAGAAATGTTCCTGATGGGTACACCACAAAGGATATGGCGGACGATACGGTCGGCGCAATGCGTGCTGTCGGCATAGAGAAAGCCGATATATTCGGCGTGTCGCAGGGCGGAATGATAGCGCAGCTCGTTGCGGCGCTGTACCCGGAGACCGTAAGGCGCCTCGTTATCGCATCGAGCGTCTCAAAAATCCCCGAAAATACAAAAAACGAGTTTGAAAAATGGATAGACCTTGCCTGCACGGCAAGCTCAGAGGAGCTTACTGACGCTTTTTCAAGGGCAATTTATTCCGACGGCTTCTATAGTAAATACGGCAAAGCCATAATCATGATGAACGGCGAAATATCCGGCGATGAGCGGAGCAGATTCGTCACCCTCGCAAAGGCGGCGTTAGGATTTGACGCGGAGAGGGAGGCCGAAAGGATAAAATGCCCCGTGCTTGTCCTCGGTTCAAAGAGAGACAAACTTTTCCCCGAAGAATCGCTGGTCGAGACGGCAAAGCTGCTCCGAGCCGAAATTTATCTCTATGACGGCTTTGGTCACGCCGTTTACGACGAAGCTCCCGACATAAAGGACAGAATAAAGGGCTTTCTCGAATGGTAAGACGTTTTTTGCTTCACAGCGATAATACAGGCTTTGATGCTCGTATGATTGTTTCCGCACGGCGGCTTTGAAACCGCTGTGCGGTTTTTTGTCTGCAAAAAATGTGCTTACGGCACAGCGCACGTCAAAAATTATTAAAAATAAATAAATTTTAACATACGCACTTGAATAATCGCCGCTTTTGGTGTATAATTACATGAACAATACAAAAAGCGTTTTCCGGAAAGGTGCGGTGAAAGATGACAGCCGGTTTTCACAGTGTTTTTTCGCCGCTGTGCGGCACTGATGAATAAGATAGTTTGCATAGTAGGCCCTACGGCTTCCGGAAAATCCTCGCTCGCCGTCGATGTGGCGCTGAAATTCAGCGGCGAGATAATCTCGTGCGACTCAATGCAGCTCTATAAGAATATGGATATAGGCACGGCAAAAATAACGGCGGAAGAGGCGAGAGGCGTACCGCATCATCTGACGGACGTGTTTGACATAGATACGGTGTTCAGCGTGTCTGAATACGTAAAGCTCGCCGGAAAATGCGTAGAGGATATAGAGAGCAGGGGACGGGTTCCCGTCTTTTGCGGCGGAACGGGGCTTTATATCGACAGCTTCGTGAGCGGTCTTGAGTTCGGAGAGTACGAAAATCTTCCCGAATACAGGGCGTACCTTGAAGAGTATGCAAAAGAGAACGGAGAAGAAGCGCTTCACGAAATGCTTCGCAAGGCCGATCCGGAGGCGGCGGAGAAGACAGATCCGCACAATGTAAAGCGTGTCATACGTGCGCTTGAGGTATACAAATCGAGTGGCGAGCCAATAAGCGTATGGAACAAAAGGGCGGCTGACAGCGCTGTAAAAAAAGATACGCTGATGATAGGCCTCACATTCAGAGACCGCGAAAAGCTCTACGAGCGGATAAATGCGAGGGTAGACATAATGGTGAAAAACGGACTTGTTGAAGAGACCGAGCGCCTTATAAGAAGCGGACTTCGGGAGACTGTCACAGCGTCCCAGGCAATAGGCTACAAGGAGCTGTATCCGTATATAGACGGCTTTGCGAGCCTTGAAGAGTGCGTCGAGCGGCTCAAGATAAATTCGAGAAGATATGCAAAGCGTCAGATGACGTGGTTTTCGAGAAACGGAGATATCAAGTGGTTCTACCGGGACGAAACGGATGACGAGCTTCTTAAAGCGAGCGTGTTCCGGACGGTGGAGGAATACCTTGCGTAAACAAAAAGGAGGAGAAAGCAGATGAACAAAAAGCTCTCGTCGTTCTTCGTGGATCCGAAGACGGCGAAAAAACGTAGCTCTGCTGCTTCTCATGGTTTTTCTCGTGGTATACGCATGCTTTCAGATAATACCGACGTTTACCGATAAGATAGAGACCGAGAATGCATATCTCGTCAGCGTATACGACGCAACCGAGACGGAGGCGTATATCATCCGCGACGAGCATGTAATAAGCAAGGATTCGGGAGGAGTTCTCGTCACACTCGTTAAGGACGGCGAGCGAGTCTCGAAGGGACAGGCTTTTGCAAACGTGTACAACACCGAGGATACCGTCGATCTCCAGGAGCAGATAAACAGGATAGACAGAAAGATAGAAATTCTTGAAAAGAGCGCTATCGACACCGATATGTACGTTACGGACATATCAAAGACCGACAGCGATATAAACGGCTATATGAATATGCTTTACGAGGGCGTTGCGGACGGAGATCTGTCAGAAATGGTCAACGTCGAAAAGGAGCTTCTCGTAGGGCTGAACAAGAAGAACATAATCATAAACATGACCGAGAGCTACACAAACGAGATAGCATCTCTCGAAGCAGAAAGAAGAGCCATTGAGAGCCGCATAAATGCCGTTTCGCACAGACTTTATGCAACGCAGTCGGGATACTTTTACGGCGACGTCGACGGCTATGAAAACATATTTGTCCCCGAAATGCTGAGCGGTCTTACCATGGACGCCTTCAAGCAGACGGAGTCAAAGAGCCCTGACAGCTCCGTCATTGACGGAAGCTACGGCAAGATAGTTACGGATTTCGTTTGGAACGTCGTCGCCAAGGCAGACAAAGAGAGTGCGGCAAAGTACGTTACCGGCAG
Organism: uncultured Clostridia bacterium; assembly: GCA_905235695.1. Taxonomy (GTDB): domain Bacteria; phylum Bacillota; class Clostridia; order Oscillospirales; family CAG-382; genus UMGS882. Next base: position 8,208 of record CAJOMW010000026.1, read on the forward strand.
AAGCTATACCGTGACGTTCCCCTCATTTTCCGATGAGGAGATGACAATGAAGCTGATTGACATAATCAAGACAACGTCCGACGAAAAGGCGCTGCTCGTATTCAGAGCAAATACTGCCCCCGAGGACTTCACGTTTCTCCGTAAGCAGCAGATGAACGTAATAAACGACAAGCATACGGGACTTGCAGTGCCTAAAAGCGCACTTAGAATAGTCGGCGGAGAAAAGGGAGTTTACATACTCGACGGCGATATAGTGAGATTCAGAATGGTTGACATAATTTATGAGAACGATGACTATTATCTCGTGCTGGATCCGTCAACCCTCGACGAGGATGAGAAAAAGGAATGGCTCAGTTCTCACGAGGAAGACGTATATCCGTACATATCACTGTACGATAACGTAATAGTCAGCGGAAAAGCACTGTTTGACGGAAAGACGATAGCTTAGGCGGCTTTGATAAGCCAACTTGAAGGGACTGATAGAAAATGGCGGAGAAATTTTCTCATGAGAAGATATTGCAGAATCTCGCCGAGATCAGAGAAAACGTGAAAGCGGCGGCGGAGAGCGCCGGCAGAAGCGAAAGCGACGTAAAGATACTTGCCGCAACAAAGACGGTTGACGCAGAAACTATAAATTTTGCAATAGCCTCCGGCGTAAAGTACATCGGAGAGAACAGGGTACAGGAGCTGCTCGAAAAGTACGACAAGCTCGACCGTGACAACGTCGAGATACACTTTATAGGAAGGCTCCAGACCAATAAAGTCAAGTATATAATCGACAAGGTAAAGATGATACATTCCGTCGACTCGCTGCGCCTTGCAAAGGAGATAGACCGGCAGGCGAAAAAGCACTCGCTCGTGATGGACGTGCTCGTTGAAATAAACGTAGCGGGGGAAGAGAGCAAGGGCGGAGTAGGCTTTGACGAAGACGCAATATGCGAGATGCTTTGCGAAATATCAAAGCTCGAAAACGTTCGCGTCGTGGGGCTTATGACTATCCCTCCGATATGTGAGAACGACGCAAATATTAATGAGCTTGACGACAGTTCAAAAAAAGTTTACAAAAACGGCAAATATTTTGAAAAAATATCAAAATTGTTTATTGACATATCGGACAAAAAGTTAGATAATATATATATGTATGAGTTATCTATGGGAATGTCTGATGATTACGAGTCTGCGGTCGCACACGGAGCGACGTACGTACGGCTCGGAAGGTCGATATTCGGCGACAGATGACTGTATTTGCGAAAATTTAAAATTTATAATATTTAAACACGGAGGTATAAAAAATGGGACTCAAGGATTTTAAGGAAAAGCTGTTTCCGTCTGAATTCAGCGAGGATGACAGCGATATTTACGACGATGAATACGTGGAGGAAGAAAAGAACGAGAGAGCTCCCGTTCAGGCTCCTTACGATCAGCCCTCAAACACTTCACCCAGAAGAAACGGCGGCGTTGGCATAGCTTCAAGCTCGTCTATAGAGATGAAGGTCGTCACCCCCACAAAGTTTGAGACCGTTACTCAGATAGCGGATCTTCTCATAGCTAGGAAGACGGTTCTTCTCAACCTCGAAAACACCAACAGAGAGACCGCAAAGAGACTTATCGACTTCCTCTCGGGCGTAGCTTACGCACTCGGCGGAGACGCACAGAAGGTAGCCGACAACACCTTTGCAATTACCCCCAACAACGTTGACGTTTCGAGCGAGTCTGTCGGACAGGACGAGCCTGCAGACGATGAGGTCGGATTCTGATAAATGCTCTATACTGCGGCGCTTATTGTCTTAAATGCTGTAAGGCTGATACTTGAGGTATTTTACGTTATTCTGATAATCAGAGCGATTCTCTCGTGGCTTCCGATATCGGGCAACGCATTTACAAATTTCATTTACGCTGTCACCGAACCGGTTCTCAGACCTGTGAGAAACCTTCTTATGCGCTCGAGCGCAGTTGCTTCGCTTCCGATAGACCTTTCTTTTCTCGTAGTGCTTGTGGTCATTCAGATCCTTATAGTAATCCTATGAGCTTCGGCACGCATAAGAGACCTCTGCGACAGAAGTGAGCGCAATTACTGCCCGTGCTTTACGGCTTTTCTGACACCCGAGGAGCAGGTATATGCCGCAAGGGAGGCAGAGACCTTCGGCGGTGTGTTTATGCTGTCTTTCGGCGGCTTCGGCGGCTCCGAGCGAAATGTGTTCGGCTTCTTCCCGGAGGAGATATTTTTAAGACCTTCGGAAGGCAGTGCCGAAAAAGAGTACCACGGGTATTTTCCGATATCGTTTGTGCTTGTGTCAGGCTCAGGTTACCGCGAGTTTTCGCACAGGGACGTGCTCGGCTCGCTCATATCGCTCGGCATAAAGCGCGAGATGATAGGGGATATTTACCTTATAGATCCGTATAATGCGTATGTTGCGGTAATTGAAAGCGTAGCGGACTTTATATGCCGGGATCTCGAATACGTGTCGAGAGATAAGGTAAAAACAAGGATAGCCGACAAGGGCGAAGTGCCGGAAAAAGAGCAAAAGTTTGAAGACATATCGCTGACTGTCTCATCAATGCGTCTCGATGCGGTTGTGGCGTCGCTTCTGTGCCTTGCAAGAGACAAGGCGAAGAAGCTCATAGACGAGGGAAGAGTCAGCATAAACCACGAGGCTGTCTTTGCCTATGACAGAGACGTGCGAGAGGGCGACGTGCTTTCCGTAAAGGGATACGGCAGGTTCAAAACCGATGCGCTTCTCGGACAAACGTCAAAGGGCAGACACAGAGTCGTAGTGAGAAAATATATATGAATGCAATGCACGGATACCCGAAAAGTATCTGTGCGCTGTTATGATTTTGATGATTAAAGTTTTACGATGCTTTACGAAAGGAAGGAATGAATATGGTATCTCCGTCGGAACTCAAAAAGAAAGAATTTACTAAGTCGATCAAAGGCTATTCACCTGCGGAAGTAGACGAGTACATAGCATATCTCATCGCTAATTATTCGGAAGCCGTAAAGGAATATGCGGAGCTTGAAAAGAAGTACAGATCGGCTCTTGAAAAGATAGATGCGGCAAAGGACGAGGAGAGCGCCATATCCGCCCTTATAGTCAATGCTCAGAAAATGGCGGACACCATAGTAAATGACGCAAACGAAAAGGCGAGGGCGGTCACCGAATCCGTCAGCGACAGCTGCGACAAGATACTTTCGGTATACAAGCAGAACGTAATTGCCGAGCGCAACAAGCTCGCAGAGATGGAAAAGAAAGCGGTCGAATTCAAGGAGTCGCTGTATGCGGCGTACCGCACTCATATAGAGGCTATTGACAAGATACTGCCCGACGAGGAGAAGGACAGCATCTCCGACGCCACCGAGGAAGAGCTTGTTGATGCTGCAATAGACCTTGCATCTCAAAAAATCAAGGAAAACTCGGACGACCTTGACGTTCTTCCGTTCGGACAGGAAAAGGAATCCGAAGACGGAGAGAACTCTTGAGGCGGCGCACAGAAAATAACCGCATGAATAATATCGTTAGAATCTTGGGTTCTAACGATATTTGTGCTAAATTTTGAAAATAAAATATTACGATAAACGGGCAAGAAACATGGCAAGGCGCATGAAAAAAGCCGCCTGAAATCGCATTTTTGCCCGGCGGAAAGGAACAATCAAAATGCCAAAGGACTATGCAAAAACTTTAAATCTGCCGAAGACGGAATTTTCCATGAGGGCAAATCTTCCTCAGCGTGAGCCTGCTACTCAGAAGAAGTGGGCTGACGAGGATATATACAAGAAAATGCTCAAGAGGAACGAGGGACACGACTCATTCGTGCTCCACGACGGTCCTCCCTTCTCGAACGGCAATATACACATGGGAACCGCCCTCAACAAGGTGCTCAAAGACATTATATGCAAGTCAAAGTCTATGACCGGCTACTATACCAACTACATTCCCGGTTGGGACAACCACGGTATGCCTATCGAGAGTGCCATAATCAAGCAGAACAAGCTCGACAGAAAAAAGATGAGCATTTCGGAGTTCAGAAGCGCCTGCTTCGACTTTGCAAACAAGTTCGTCGGCATTCAGATGGATTCCTTCAAGAGACTCGGCGTGCTCGGAGACTGGGACAATCCGTATCTTACCATGAAGCCCTCTTTCGAAGCGGAGGAAGTAAAGGTATTCGGAGAAATGTACAGGAAGGGCTATATATACAAGGGGCTGAAGCCCGTATATTGGTGCCCGTCAGATGAGACGGCTCTTGCGGAAGCGGAGATAGAGTACGCAGACGACAAGTGTACGTCGGTATATGTAAAGTTCAAGGTAGCCGACGACAAGGGGCTTATAGGTGACGCTTGCGACTTAGACAAGACGTATTTCGTGATCTGGACGACGACTATATGGACGCTTCCAGGAAACGTAGCAATAGCGCTGCACCCAAGGGAAAAGTACGCTCTTGTCAAGGCGTCGAACGGCGAGAATTATATAGTTGCCGAGGCGCTTGCCGAGAAGGTAATGAAGATAGGCGGCTTTGAGAGCTATGAAATCGCAAAGACATTTACGGGCGCAGAGCTGGAGTTTGCAACAGCTCATCATCCGTTCCTCGACAGGCTCAGCACGGTAGTAAACGCAGACTATGTAACCATGGAAAGCGGTACCGGCTGTGTACACACGGCTCCCGGATACGGCGTAGACGACTATTTCACGGGTATGAAGTACAATATGGACATAGTTGTTACGGTGGACGACAAGGGCTACCAGACCGAGGGCGCAGGAAAGTTTGCAGGTCTCAAGTACGACGCTTCAAACGAGGCTATACTCGAAGATATGAAGCAGAGCGGAGCGCTGTTTGCCTCAGAGGAGATGCAGCACCAGTATCCGCACTGCTGGAGATGTAAGAATCCGATAATCTTCCGTGCGACACCTCAGTGGTTCTGCTCGGTGGAGGCGTTCAAGGACGAGGCAGAAAAGGCCTGCAAGAACGTTGAATGGATACCCGGCTGGGGTGAAAACAGAATGATTGCCATGGTCAAGGAGAGAGCCGACTGGTGTATCTCCCGTCAGCGCCATTGGGGACTTCCGATACCGGTATTCTACTGTGAAGAATGTAGTAAACCCGTCTGCACGGACGAGACAATAGCAAAGGTATCCGAGATTTTTGGCGCAAAGGGCTCGAATGCCTGGTTTGACCTTGAGGCAAAGGATCTTCTCCCCGAAGGCTTTGTATGCCCTCACTGCGGAGGAAAGACGTTTACAAAAGAGACAGACACGCTCGACGGCTGGTTTGACTCCGGCTCGTCGCACAGAGCTGTAATAAAGGATATAAAGTGGCCGGTAGACCTCTATCTCGAGGGTGCGGATCAGTACAGAGGCTGGTTCCAGTCGTCGCTCCTTACGGCGATAGGAAGCGGCATGGGAAGCGCTCCCTACAAGCAGATACTCACACACGGCTGGGTGGTTGACGGCGAAGGCAAGGCTATGCACAAGTCGCTCGGAAATTCAATATATCCCGAAGACGTCATAAAGGTTTACGGTGCGGATCTGCTCAGACTTTGGGTTGCTTCATCGGACTACACGGTTGACGTAAGAGTTTCGGACGACATATTCAAGCAGCTGTCCGAGATATACAGAAAAATAAGAAACACCTCGAGAATACTCCTTGCAAACATGGGAAATCCCGAGGAGGACTTCGATCCCAATAAGGATATGATACCCTTTGAGGAAATGGAGCCTATCGACAAGTGGATAGTTTCCCGCTTCAACTCCCTCTCCGGCAGAGTCAGAAAGGCTTATAACTCCTACGAGTTCCACCTAATATATCACGACATACACAACTTCTGTGCCATAGACCTCTCAAAGCTGTATATCGACATAAGCAAGGACAGAGTGTACGTCGAGAGCAAGAACTCAAAGAAGAGAAGAAGCGCACAGACGGCGATGTACTATATTCTGAACGGCTTTACAAAGCTCATTGCGCCTATCCTTTCGTATACTGCCGAGGAAATATGGCTCTTTATGCCGCACACCTCTTCGGACAACGCCGAGAGCGTATTCCTCAACGATATGCCCGACTTCAGAAGCGACCTCGAATTTAAGGATATAACCGAAAAGTACGACAAGCTCTTTGAGGTGAGAGACGACGTTATGAAGGCACTCGAGCTTGCAAGAGCCGAGAAGCTCATAGGCAAATCGCTCGACGCATCCGTTGTAATATATGCAAAGCCGGACAGCGAGGAGATGAAGCTCTTCAAGTATTTTGAGAGCGAGCTTTCGGATATATTCATCTGCTCGGGCACAGTCCTTTCGGACGGAGCTCCCGAGGACGGCGCATTTACCGACACGGTATCCGGCATTGCCGTAAAAGTCAAGGCGGCAAGCGGAGAAAAGTGCGACAGATGCTGGTTCATAAAGGACGACGTAACTGACGATGGCGACGGACAGCACCTCTGCGCAAGATGCGCAAGGATCGTAAGCGCAGATTTTCCCAGTCTTGATTAAATGATAAGCGCATTTATTATTTCGGCTCTTGTCATCGTGCTTGATATTTCGCTGAAATACCTCGTATACACGAATATGAGCGTAGGCGACACGATACCGGTCATAAAAGGCGTACTCAATATAACCTACGTACAAAATACCGGAGCGGCCTTCGGAATACTCAGCCAGCATCGCTGGATATTCCTCGTGCTGTCATGTCTGCTTATAGTTCTCGTTGCGCTGTTTATTCTGCTATGCAAGAATTATCACAGGCTCACGTATATCTCTGCGGCGCTTGTGCTCGGCGGAGGTATAGGCAACATGGTTGACAGGATAGCTCTCGGATACGTCGTTGACTATATCGACTTCAAGATGTTCGATTTTTGGGTGTGGGTATTCAATGCGGCGGACGCCGCCGTCTGCATAGGAGCGGCTCTGTTTGTCATTTACCTCGTATTTTTTGACGGCAAGATGACAAAAGCCGGCAAAAAAGCGGTGCTTTTTGATAGGAAAGCGGAAAAAGACAATGAGTGATGACGTATTTGAAGCGTTGAACGCCGACGTCGAGTTTGCGGGCGATTTTGACCAAGGCACAGTGGAATTTGTATGCGGTGCGGACGGACTGCGGCTTGACAGCGCAGTCTCGGAAAACTGCGAGCTTACGAGAAACGCCGCGGCAAAGCTGATAGAAGACTCGAGAGTTGCCGTAAACGGCAAGGCTCAGACAAAAAAGAGCTTTAAGGTCGCAGAAGGCGACAAAATCTCGGTAGAGATACCGCCTGCAAAGCCCTGCGAGGCATTGCCGCAGGATATACCGGTAGACATAGTCTACGAGGACGACGATATAGCAATCGTGAATAAGCCGCAGGGAATGGTGGTGCATCCGGCGCCCGGAAACCCCGACGGCACGCTCGTAAACGCCCTCATGTACAGAATGCAGGGCAGACTTTCGACGATAAACGGCGTTGTCCGTCCCGGCATAGTACACCGCATAGACAAGGACACGAGCGGACTTCTGGCTATCGCCAAAAACGACGAGGCACATCTTTTTCTTGCTTCACAGATAAAAGAACACTCGTTTAAAAGGGTTTATAACGCAATAATAATAGGTTCTTTCAAAGAGCCGGAGGGAAGGATAGACCTTCCGATTGGACGCCACCCGACACACCGCAAAAAGATGGCTGTGACGGATAAAAATTCGAGAAACGCCGTGACAAATTACAGGACTTTGGAATATTTCAACGGCTTTTCGCTCGTGGAGTTTTCGCTTGAGACGGGCAGAACTCATCAGATAAGAGTACATGCTTCTCATCTCGGACACCCCGTAGCCGGCGATCCTCTTTACGCACCGGACGGCGGCAAAAACAAGCTCGGGCTAAGCGGACAGTGCCTTCATGCAAAGACGCTCGGCATAGTCCACCCGAGGACAGGAGAATATATGGAGTTTGACAGCGAACTTCCGCCGTATTTCACGGCGGCGCTCGAAAAGCTCAGAAGCAATAACAACTAATTCTTAGGAGGCCCATTTATGGACAAGATAAACCTGCAAAAGAAGGCGCTCGAAATAAGAAAGGGCGCACTTACGGCTGTATACTGTGCATCGTCCGGTCATCCCAGCGGATCTCTGGGCATAGCTGATATACTCGCGTATCTCTATTTTGAGGAGATGAACGTAGACCCGAAAGATCCGAAAAATCCCGACAGAGATCGCTTTGTCCTCTCAAAGGGACACACTTCTCCTGCATATTACGCCGCTCTTGCAGAAAAGGGATTTTTCCCCAAAGAAGACCTTGGGACCTTCCGCCACATGGACAGCTACCTCCAGGGACATCCCGATATGAAGCACATACCCGGCGTTGATATGTCCACCGGCTCGCTCGGGCAGGGAATATCTGCGGCTTGCGGAATGGCTCTTTCGGCAAAAATATCCGAAAAGAAGTACAGAGTATGGACGATACTCGGAGACGGAGAGAGCGAAGAAGGGCAGGTATGGGAGGCTGCTATGTTTGCCGCTCACTACGGGCTCAATAACCTCGCGGCGTTTATAGATTTCAACGGACTTCAGATAGACGGCCCCGTTGCGGAGGTCATGAATCCATCGCCGCTCGATGAAAAGTTCAAGGCTTTTGGCTGGAACACGGTTGTTATAGACGGACACGACTTCGACCAGATAGATATGGCGGTAAAGATGGCAAAGTCTTCTATCAAGCCTACCGCTATAATTTGTAAGACGATAAAAGGCAAAGGCGTTTCATATATGGAAAACGTGTGCTCGTGGCACGGGAAAGCACCGAATGAGGAGCAGTATAATCAAGGTATGGCAGAGCTCCTCGAAGCGGAGAAAAAACTTTGCGGCGCTTTGGTATAAGAGTGAGCGCACTCATAAATCCAATAGGAAAGGACGTTATATAAATGGCAGAGAAAATGGCAACGCGCGAGGCTTACGGAAAAGCCCTTGTCGAATTTGGTGAAAAGTACGATTTTGTCGTTCTCGACGCAGACCTTGCCGAGGCGACCAAAACAGGAATATTCAAGAAGGCGTTCCCGTCGAGATTTTTCGACTGCGGCATAGCGGAGGGAAATATGATGTCGGTTGCGGCAGGTATTGCAGCTACCGGAAAGACGGTATTTGCAAGCTCTTTTGCAATGTTCGCATCGGGCAGAGCCTTCGAGCAGGTGAGAAACAGCATAGGCTATCCGCATCTCAACGTAAAGATAGGTGCAACACACGCCGGCATATCCGTCGGCGAAGACGGCGCAACTCACCAGTGCAACGAGGATATTTCGCTTATGAGAACGATACCCGGCATGGTGGTTTTAAACCCTGCGGATGCGACCGAGGCGAGAGCTGTCGTCGAGGCGGCGCTGAAGCACGAAGGACCTGTATACATGAGATTCGGCAGACTTGCCGTTGATACGATTTTTGATAAAGAGACCTTCAAATTTGAAATCGGCAAGGGACAAAAGCTCACCGACGGAAACGACGTAGCTATAATCTCGACCGGACTTACAACCTCTATTGCTTTATCTGCCGCTCAGCTTCTCAAAAACGACGGAATAAATGCAAGGCTTATAAACCTCGCATCAATAAAACCGATAGATAAGGAAATTATAGCAAACGCCGCAAAGGAGACCGGCGCTATTCTCACCGTTGAAGAACACAGCATTATCGGCGGTCTCGGAAGTGCGGTATGCGAGACGGTATGCGAAACAACACCCGTACCGGTGGTGCGCCACGGCGTTTACGACGTTTTCGGAAAGAGCGGAAAAGCGCAGGATCTTCTCGTTGACTTCGGATTTACACCCGAGGTTATAGCCGCAAAGGCAAAGGAAGCGATGGCACTGAAAAAATAAGCCTGAGGTGGCTTGATACCCGAAACAAGTGAAAAAGAATAAAAATTTAAATAAACAAACAGAAAAGGAATGGTAAGACAATGAAAATTTTAGTCATCAACGCCGGAAGCTCATCGATAAAGTATCAGCTTATCGACATGACCGACGAGACGCTTCTCGCAAAAGGTCAGTGCGACAGAATAGGCATCGAGGGCGGCAACTTCAAGCAGACAAACTTTAAGGGCGACGTTTACAAGGTAGACGTTCAGATAGCAGACCACAGCGAGGGTATAAAGCTCATCGTCGACGCTCTCACAAGCAAGGAGCACGGCGTAATTTCCTCCATGAGCGAGATAAACGCAGTCGGACACAGAGTAGTTCACGGCGGCGAAAAGTTCTCCGGCTCGGTCATCATCACCGACGAGATAATCGAAGCTCTCAAGGAGTGCTCAGAGCTGAGTCCTCTCCACAACCCTGCAAACCTCACCGGTATAAGGGCGTGCGAAGAGATAATAGGCAAGATTCCGCAGGTCGGCGTATTCGACACTGGCTTCCATCAGACAATGCCAGATTACGCATACCTCTACGCCATTCCTTACGAATATTATGAAAAGTACAAGCTCCGCCGCTACGGCTTCCACGGCACGAGCCACAGATATGTGACAGCCCGTGCTGCCGCAATGCTCGGCAAGAAGCCGGAAGATATAAATATAGTAACCTGCCACCTCGGCAACGGTTCGTCGATCACCGCTGTTAAGGGCGGAAAGTCCTTTGACACGACCATGGGCGTAACGCCTCTCGACGGACTTATGATGGGTACGAGAAGCGGCTCTATCGATCCTGCCATAATCCCGTTCCTCATGGAAAAAGAGGGACTTACGGCGAAAGAGATAGACACTATACTCAACAAGAAGTCCGGTATTCTCGGCATTACGCAGGTCACAAGCGACAACAGAGACGTAGAACAGGGCGCAAAAGAGGGCAACAAGCGCTATCAGCTCGTTGAGAGTATGCTCTGCCACCAGATAACCAAGTATATCGGCGGATATGCGGCTGCAATGGGCGGAATAGATGCGATAGTATTCACCGGCGGAATCGGCGAGAACAATCCTCAGTACAGAACCCGTGTTGCCGACAAGCTCGGATTTATGGGCGTTGCGATAGATGAAGAGATAAACAAGAAGGCGTTCAGAACCTCGGAGGAATTTGATATTTCAAAGCCCGAAGCAACCGTCAGAATGCTCGTTATCCCGACAAACGAGGAGCTCATGATAGCAAGAGACACTTACGAACTCGTCAAGTAATACCAATACCGAAGCGGCGCAAAAGCGCCGCTTTTTATATTCTTTTTATGTTGCTCTGCTAAGCGCAGTTGCGGCTACCAAAGCGTATATGGCGCTTTGGGGATACGGGACATTCTTTTTGCTGGCACAAAAAGAACCAAAAAGTGCCTTAGGCGTCGAAAAATGTCGCTTCGCTCTGAGATTTTTCGACGGTGCCATGCCTTAGTTTACTGCCCTTACAATGGGCTACATCAATGCGGCGGCTTTTGTGCCTCAACACTCCTTCAACAGGGCTATATATGATTTTGGGGTATTTATAATACCAACAGCTTATCGTTTTTCAGTGGGGTGACGTCAATTTCGCATTTTGCATTATTAAAAGCCGCAGGCCTTTTATCTTAACTTTCCACTTTCCATTTTCAACTTTCAATTTTAAAAGCCGCCAACAGCGGCACAAAAAAGCACAGACCGCTGACTTGCGCTTTGTCAGCGGTCAGAAAAAGTCCGCGGATGCGGACTTTTTGCCGGTTTGGATGGGGGTAATAGATTATTTTATCTGCATCTTCTGCTGATGCAGGAAGTGCCGGTAGAGGCAGTCGTATCGCCGAGAACGTCGCTCGGATCGCAGACCTCATTGCCGCCGGCAATGCCGTTGGTTATTGCGCCGCCGACAGTAGGAGGGAAGAAGTCGCAGGTCGGGAAGCTCATGTTGTTGAATACCGAGCAGGGATCGGTCTCGGAGAGCACGTTGCTGGACTTGTCGGGTACGCAGTAGTCAGCCGCATTTATGACAAGCGAGACGGGGCGCTCCATTCTTATAACAGAGAATAGACCGAGGGTGACGTAGAGGTTCTTGAGACCGAAGTCCTCAGCCGGGAGAACGCCGCAGGCGTTGCAGACATTTTCGGGTATCTGATCCGCCGAGCAGCAGCATCCCTTGCAGCCGCAGGACTTGTCGGCAATGTTTATGGCAAGGGTAATGGGGGTAGCCACCTCAAGAACGACTTTGGGAAGATTGGTGCTCTGCGTGATGGACGGCTTTCCGTTCACACCGTCGCAGAAGTCCGAGGTGAATATGCTTACGTTTCCTTCGCTGCCGAACATGACTATCTGCTTGTCGTATACGGCGATGCCGCAGAATTCCTGAGTCTGGAAGTAGGGAATCGTAGCCTCAAAGCAGAGTCTGAAGTAGAATCTGATGTCAACTGCGAAATATCCGCGGTTGAAGGCGACATCGCTTACGGTTATGTTTGCCCAGATGACGTCCGCGCACTTTGCCCGGATACTTGTAGCGCTGTCGATTACCGACTGACCGTTCTGATCAACGAATACTCTTAAATATTCTATACAGTCCTTATCTCTTGCCGAGTCGTATATTTTGTCGACGTTTATACACGTCGATTTGTCCGCATTGTTCGCTCCGCCAAGCCCGAGGGCATTGCAGAAAGCAGAATTGTTTTTTTCAGACATTTAACAGACCTCCTGATTTTATGTGAAAATATTTTCTTTATGAAGCACGCCGTATTCGGTATGCTTTCGCTACATAGTATGCGCGGCATACCGTTTTGGTGCTTTATGTTTAGCTTCGGAAATATGATATTTTTTAACGATATCTTCAA
>CAJOMW010000027.1:0-3578 GCA_905235695.1 uncultured Clostridia bacterium
CCGGAAGCTCTTTTTTCACGTCAACCCCTCCCCGTCAAAGACAAACTCAACCTCCTCCCCGATATTCTCAAGGCAAGTCAGCTCATAAGTAAACACGTACGCCTCCTCCGTCTCCTCCATTCTCTCTGCCCTCTCGATTATCTCCGCCGCCGAAAGCTCGCTTTCTATCCGCCCTGCAATCTCGGCTGCGGCTATCTTTGCGGCCCTGTCGGCGTCTATATTCTCCTGCGCCTTTTTATACTCGATATCCGTCTCCTTTATGACAGAGAACGGCATTTTGAAGCGTCCAAGGAGAAAACACGGGCTTTCTTCAAAGCTCTTGTCAAAGTAAGAATAATGAAGTGGGCTTGCAAAGCTCAGCGGTATTTTTACCCCGAGCACTTTCAGATATTTTGCGGTATGCACGTCGCCGGTATAGCTCTTTACCGTCTCGATTTTCGGCACCGTGACTTCAAAATTATGTACTGTGCTCGCCCACACCGAGCCTCTCGCCGCCTTCATTATCGTCCCCGTCCTTCTCGTCTCAAGAAATGATGATATGAGCAGCTGCCCCTTTGTGACAGTCTCACCCGGGGCAACTTCCTTTCCTCCGTCAAGCGCATCTACGCGGCGCACTATGCCGTCGCATTTGGCGATTATGTTTATATTCTTGTCTCTGTCAAGCATTTTCGGCACCTGCTGTACCTCTTTCACCTCGACGTGCGCGACCGTGCCGTCGTAATTTATGGATATCCAGGATATTCTGTCCTCGGCGAGAAGAAAGCTGTTATACAGGTGCTCGAGTATTTCGTTGTTTTTACGAGAGCCCTCTGTTATTCCGAGAGAGCTGAGCGTCTTTCGTATATCGGACGAAGAGACGTATGTATTGCCCTCGACGCTTATCTCGAGTATCAGCCCCGAGCTGTAAAATATGAGAAACATTGCCGCCGCAAGCCCGATAAACATTCCGGTTCTCTTTTTATATTTACTCACAAGAAGCGGAAAGCCTCTTTCCGAAACTACGCAAAAGTCCGCTCCGTAGGCTCTTGAAGTCTCTGCGGCGTATCGCTTATCTTTTGAATTTACCGTAAACTCGGCGGTTTTTCCGTCGGTTTTTTTTATTTTTCTTACAGGGATATCGTACCTCAGCTTATTTATTACCGCCTCAGGTCTTGAAGAGCATATACGTATCGTAACGTCTCCCGTAAAAAATGACAACTTTCATATCACGCTTTCTCTTACGTTTTCTATCTCGATATTATTTATCCTTCCGCTTACCGCTATATTTTTGTTGGCAAGGCATTTGATAATGAGGTTGGTTCCGCCTACCGATATGCTCATACCGCCGCTCCTTATCTTTGCAAGCGAATCGTCGTAGTATTCGAGTATCTCCGCGCCCTCTATTATCATCTCTCTGTCAGAAAACATCTGAAAGAGCGGAGCTCTGCCGACTGCTTCGAGCGGAAGGCTCGTAAGGTCGGACAAAGTGGCTCTGAGCCCTCTGTTATTAGTATGTTTACTCATTTTTCCTCCGAAATATTCCGATATATTATATTTTGGCGTGACGTTTAATATTATATTTATAAGTATTGCTTGAAAGGAAAAGCTTATGAAAAAAGTGTTTGACGTTCTGAGCGTCGTTTCTTTTGCCCTGCCGGTCATTCTGTTTGCGGTCATGCCCGGCGTTTTCTCGGGACTTATACGCGAGGCGCTGACGATATGTGCGCAGGTCGTGATACCGTCGCTCTTTCTCTTTATGATAATGACGCAGCTGCTCACGAGAACGGGCATTGCCGAAAAAGCAGGGAGATGTCTGTCCTTTATCATAAAGCCGCTTTTCGGGGTTCCCGACAGCCTTTGCGGCACCGTGCTTCTTGGGCTTGCGGCAGGCTTCCCGAACGGAGCGATATCTGCGTGTATCGTATACGAAGAAAACCTTTGCACAAAAGAGCAGGCAGAAAGGGCTATCGCTCTCGGCAACAACTGCTCGGCGGCGTTTATATGCGCCGTATGCGGCTCGCACGTTATCGGGAGCGTAAAGGGCGGTTTGATACTGCTCTCTTCCCAGTTCATAAGCGCAGTTATTGCTTCTGTCGTTCTCAGAATATGTTTCGGGCGCATAGCCGGAGCGCCGTCAAAGCCAAAAATCACAGCAAAGCGAAGATTTGCGGATGCGCTCAGCGAAAGTGTCACGGAATCCTGCAAAAATATGCTCTATGTCTGCGGATTCATCATACTTTTCTACACTATTAGCTCATTTATATGCAAGGCAGAGTTTATCGGCGGATTTGAGTATGCCGTCAAGGGATTTTTTGAGGTATCCGGGGCGGTTGAAGCATGCAGGGGACTTTTCTTCCCTCTGATATACGTCGTATGCTCTGCGATTATAGGATTTTCGGGGCTGTCGGTGATATTTCAGGTGTCAAACGTATGCGCCGCACACTCGGTATCGCCCCGGGAGTTCATATTTACAAGGATAATTACCGCTGTAATAATGCCGATCGTTACGTCTGCTCTCCTGCTGCTTCTTCCCCGTGAGGCTATCAGCGTCGCAAACATCTATGCCCATGGATATGGTTATCCTGTCGCTTACGGTTACAAAACACTTATAGCCATCGTCTTATTATATGCCGTGTTTTGTGCGGTTGCCTTTCTGTGTTTTGCCGGTATTTACGCTGTTTCGTCCTTACTTCGGAAAAAATCGTCAAAAATGCCTAAAAATCAGGCGCAATAATGTAAAAAATCTTCAATTCCGTTATTGATTTTTTTTAGCAATTATGCTACAATATGCTTAGGTATATGTATGAAAATTTGCCACAATAAAATGTAAAGGAGCGGACTTTCGTGAAAAAGACAAAAACGCCGGAAGATATAACTCCGTGCTGTGCCGTTTGCGAACACTGCTTTCATATCGAATCGACAGGCGAATATCTCTGCAAGAGGAAAAAGACGCTGAAAAAGGTCGTGGACACAGACCTTTGCAGAGGTTTTTCTTTTGACATATTCTCATACAAACCAAGCGTACCTAAAATGCCAAAGGCAAAAAATATAAGGCTGAAAGATAAATCTCTCGGCCGTCTCGTATCAGAAAGGAAGGAAACGAAAATGAAGGACATTTATCAGAGAATCTATGAGACAGGCATTATCCCCGTAATCAAGATCGAGGATGCGGCAAACGCCGTACCGCTTGCAAAGGCGCTTATTGACGGAGGACTTCCGGCGGCAGAAATAACCTTCAGAACTGCGGCGGCGGCAGATGCGATAAAGGCAGTGACGACACAGTTTCCGGACATGGTAGTAGGCGCAGGCACGGTTCTCACGACCGAGCAGGCAGATGCGGCAAAGGCGGCAGGCGCACAGTTTATAGTAAGCCCCGGACTCAACCCCAAGGTCGTTCAGCACTGCATTGATATAGGGATTCCCGTAATACCCGGCACGTCAAGTCCCTCTGACATAGAAAAGGCGCTCGAAATGGGACTTACGACAGTTAAGTTCTTCCCGGCTGAAGCAGCAGGAGGACTTCCCATGCTCAAGGCTATGGCGGCTCCTTACGGAAACGTAAAGTTCATGCCTACCGGCGGACTTAACGAGAACAACAT
>CAJOMW010000027.1:3588-14108 GCA_905235695.1 uncultured Clostridia bacterium
TTTGACAAAATAGTCGCCTGCGGCGGAAGCTTCATGGTAAAGGACGACTATATCAAGAGCGGAGACTTTGACAAGATACGCTCTCTTACCGAGAACGCAGTAAAGCTGATGCTCGGATTTAAGATAAAGCACGTAGGCATAAACGCCGAAAACGCAAAGGAAGCAATGAGCATTGCAAAGCTCTTCACGCCGTTCGGACTTGAGATAAAGGAAGGCAACATCTCCATATTCCTGAATTCCGATATAGAAGTAATGAAGAAGCCCGGTTACGGAAGGCTCGGACACATCGCAATAGAGACGAACTTCATAAAGCGCGCCGAGGCATATCTCAAAGCAAAGGGACTGAAGTTCATAGAAGAATCCAAGAAGATAGACGCAAAGGGCAACTACAAGGCCGTTTATATTGATGCGGACTTCGGCGGATTTGCCGTTCATCTCGTTCAGAAATAATGATAAGCGAAAAGCAAAGGGATACGCTTCTGAAAGCGTATTCCCTGCTTTGCGAAGTTACGCCGAGAAGATTTGACTGTGGGACGCTTTGCGGCTCCGCTTGCTGCAAAGACCTTTCAAAGGGACTTTCGCCGAGCGGAATGGCACTGCTCCCACACGAAAAAGAGCTTCTTTCTGAAAGCGGTTTTGAATTCGGCATCAATGATGACGGCACCGATATACTTATATGCAATTCGTCGTGCAGCAGAGAATTAAGGCCGTTTGCGTGCAGAATATTTCCGTACTACGTAAAGACTGACGGAAAGAACGTAAGTATCGGAAAAGACCCTCGGGCGGCAGGGATATGTCCTCTGCTTCTCGACAGGCGTCACAGAAGGGCGAGCGTATATTTTCTGAGAAACGCAAAGAGAGCCGTGCGGCTGCTCTCTGACGAGCCTGATTTTTGCGCTGATCTTGTAAAAACTTCTGATTTTATTGAAAGTTTGTATGAATTGTCTGCTCTCACTTCATAATATATTTTGCTATCACCGTTTCGGAGGTGTACCCGATAAATATACTGAAAAATAAAGATTCATATATCTATAAATTCGGCTATCAGATAGTTCATAATCAGCTGACCTCTGCGGCGGCGGAAATGGCGTATTATCTCATATTCGCCTTTTTCCCTCTGCTTATGGTCATTCACGCGTCGCTCTCGATGCTGCTTGCAGATTTTGATTTTGATGCGTCCATAATTTTTTCCATAGTGCCGATGCAGATTGAAAATCTTCTCAGAAGCTATACCGAGCATATAAGCAAAAACAGCAACCTCTCTTTTTTGCTTTTAGGTATTATCCTTACCATATATACCCTCTCAAAATTCATGAAGTCTCTGAAAAAGGCCGTCAGGCGCATATACTGCTCGCACAACTACTCCATGCCGCTTGCGGATTGGGGCGTGTCAATAGTTTTTGCGGTGCTTATAATCGCAACTTTTTACGTCTCACTGTTTTTGCTGATACTCGGCGAGCATATATTCAATCTTATTGAGAGCAGCTTTCCGCTTGTAAATTTTTCGTTTTTGCAAACTTATTTCAGGTATATATACACGGCTGTCGTGATATGCGTCGTCGTTGCACTGCTCTATTACATGATACCAAATGTAAAACACAGCATAAAAGAAATACTCCCCGGCACGCTTTTCTCATCGGCAAGCTGGATCATTGTTTCCGGTATATTCTCTTTTTATATGAACAACTTCTCCCGGTACTCCGTCATCTACGGCTCCATAGGTGCTTTTATAATGCTGCTTTTATGGATATATATTTTATGTCTTCTTATTTTGCTAGGAGCCGTCATAAATTCCCTTATATACGACAAGAGGACGGGAATAATAAGCGGCAACTGAAAGGAAATGCAATATGTCATCAATAAGAGACCAAATCAAAACGGCTGCTTGCGAGCTCTTTGAAGCGGCGTCGCCAAAAGAGGGGCAGATACTCGTAGTCGGCTGCTCTACAAGCGAAATAATCGGCAAAAAGATAGGCTCGAGCGGCGATATAGCGCCTGCGGACGAGATTTTCGGCGTACTGTATGAAGAGACAAAAAAGAGAGGGCTGTATCTTGCCTGCCAGTGCTGTGAACACCTGAACAGGGCGATTGTGCTCGAGCGCGAGTGCCTTGAAAAATACGGTTTTACGGAAGTAATGGCTGTCCCCCACGAGCACGCGGGAGGCTCCTTCGCAACGGCGGCTTACAGGGGATTTAAGGAGCCTTGCCTTGCGGAGACCGTAAAGGCGGACATGGGAATAGATATAGGAGACACGCTTATCGGTATGCATCTGAAAAGAGTTGCAGTACCGGTAAGAACCTCAATAAAGAAGATAGGCGAGGCAAATGCTGTATTTGCGAGAACGAGACCTGCATATATCGGCGGTCCGAGAGCCAAATACGAATAAAATTTTTAAGGAGAATTACAATGAGCAAAAAGTTAAGAGCAGGAATCATAGGCGCAACCGGCATGGTAGGTCAGAGATTTATCACGCTTCTTGCAGACCACCCGATGTTTGAAATATCCGTGCTTGCCGCAAGCAGCAGGTCTGCCGGCAAGAAATATTCGGAAGCCGTGGACGGAAGATGGAAGATGAAGACGGATATACCCGAAAAAGTAAAAGATATGGTAATTTATGACGCACAAGACGTTGAAAAGGTATCGTCTATGTGCGACTTCACGTTCTGTGCGGTAGATATGAAGAAGGACGAGATACGCGCGCTCGAAGAGACGTATGCAAAGTCCGAGACGCCTGTCGTTTCAAACAACTCCGCACACAGAGGCACGCCGGACGTTCCCATGGTCATTCCGGAAATAAACCCCGAGCATATCGAGATAATATCCGCTCAGAAAAAGAGGCTCGGAACAACCCGAGGATTTATCGCCGTTAAGCCGAACTGCTCGATACAGAGCTACGTTCCGCTTCTCACGCCTCTCAGAAAATACGGCATAAAGGAAGTCGTAGTTACAACGTATCAGGCGATTTCCGGCGCAGGCAAGACATTTAACGAGTGGCCGGAGATGCTAGACAACGTCATCCCGTACATAGGCGGCGAAGAGGAAAAGAGCGAGAACGAGCCGCTGAAGATATGGGGCGACATAAAGGACGGAGCTATCGTTCCGAC
This sequence comes from uncultured Clostridia bacterium, assembly GCA_905235695.1. Taxonomy (GTDB): domain Bacteria; phylum Bacillota; class Clostridia; order Oscillospirales; family CAG-382; genus UMGS882. The sequence goes on from CAJOMW010000027.1 coordinate 6,694, forward strand.
CTGCTCTCCCGTCATAACCACTCAGTGCATAAGAGTTCCCGTAAGCGACGGACATACGGCGGCGGTATTCGTAAAGTTTGAGAATAAGCCGACAAAGGAAGAGATACTTGCGGCGTGGGACGCTTTCGGAAACGACGTCCGTAAGGAGTACGATCTCCCCTCCTCGCCCGAAAAGTTCATACACTATTTTGAGGAGGATAACCGCCCTCAGGCAAAGCTCGACAGAGAGAGCGACAAGGGCATGGCGATATTCGCCGGCAGACTTCGCGAAGACAAGATATACGATTACAAGTTCGTCGGTCTGTCGCACAACACTCTCCGAGGAGCGGCAGGCGGAGCTGTTCTGATTGCAGAGTTCCTTACCGCAAAGGGATATATAACAGCGAAGTAATATAAGAATTATATGCCGCATTATTTGCGGCATTATTTCTGTTTTGGGTAAAGACGTATGAACAAAGGGAAACTGTCATATTTTTTCGGCGATAAGGCGTTCTACAAAAAAGTCCTTGCCGTCGCCTTGCCGATGATAATACAGAACGGCATCACAAATTTCGTAAATCTGCTGGACAACATTATGGTAGGCTCTGTCGGAACGGAGCCTATGGCGGCTGTCGCAATAGTAAACAAGCTGATATTCGTATATATTTGCTGTTTGTTCGGCGGATGTGCTGGGGTAGGCATATTTACGGCGCAATTCTACGGCAAAGGCGACTATGACGGCGTGAAGAAGTGCTTCAGGCTAAAGCTCTATACGGTGCTCACCATACTGTCCGCTGCTCTTGTCACATTGACTTTTGCCGGCGAGTCTTTGATAAGCCTTTTTCTTCACGAAGGAAGCGAGACGGGCGATCTCGCTTTGACTCTTGAATATGCAAAGGAATATCTCTCGATAATAGTCATTGGGCTTATTCCCCAGGCAATAAGCGAGTGCTACGCCGGAACGCTCAGAGAGACACAGCACACTGCGCTCCCGATGGCAGCCGGAGCGACCGCTGTATTTACCAACCTCTTACTGAACTACATTCTCATCTTCGGCAATTTCGGCGCACCGGCTCTCGGAATAAAGGGCGCCGCAATAGCTACCGTGACATCAAAATTCATAGAATTTTTTATAATAGCGATTACCGTACACGTAAGAAAAGACAAATATCCGTTCTTTGTGGGAGCGTATAGGAAAGTCACGCTTTCGCTCTCTTTTGTGTCAAACGTGCTGAAAAAGAGTCTGCCGCTGCTGGTCAATGAGGCTTTTTGGGCGAGCGGAACGGCGGCTATGGCGTATTGCTACTCTCTGAGAGGTCTCGCAGTGGTTGCAGGATACAATATATCGACCACTGTCACGGACATTTTCAATATTGTAGCGCTCGCATTCGGAAACGCCATTGCAATAATCGTCGGAAATCTTCTCGGCGCAAACAAAATGGATGAAGCAAAGCGCTCGGACGCTCAGCTCATAGTATTCGCAGTTATCATAAGCATAGGACTCGGAGCGATTTTGTTTGCTTTTGCGCCGTTTTTCCCTCTTCTGTACAAAAATACGGCGGAAGAAGCAAAACAGCTCGCAACGTCCTTCCTGAGGATATATTCAGTATATCTTGTCATAAACGTCGTTGCCTGCTCATGTTACTTTACTTTGCGCGCAGGCGGCAAGACGTTCATAACGTTCCTGTTTGACAGCGTGTTTATGATATGCGTAAACTTCCCGTTCACCTTTGTGCTTGCGTACTTTACCGACATGCCTATCGTTCCGCTGTATGCGCTGAGCTTATCTATAGAAATAATCAAATGCGTCATGGGAATCATATTTATCAAGAGCGGAAAGTGGATGCAAAACATAGTAAAAGAAGAACCCGCGCCTTAACAGGTCCGGGTTTCTTATTATTTTCATAAGGTATCAGAGAAATCTGTTATACAGCTTATCAAGCGCCGCATCGAGCATGGAGCAGAGCTTATCTACAAAGAGATATTTAAACAACAGCTCCCGGATTTTTTCGAGCAGAGTGCACGAAAGGAATATTACTGCCGCGGCGGCAAGTATGCAGAGCGGAAAGAGCGGCAGAGGGACTCCTATGAAGTTTGCGAAGCGGTTTTGCAGCACAAAGAGCCATATTATAAGATTTGTGTGGATTATGTATACGCCGAAGGTGGATTTTGAAAAGAATGATATGATTTTCTGTGCCGCTGTGCGATTTATATCTATCTGAACGAAGAATAAAAACAAGCTCACGGCGCAAATTATCACAAAAATCGAGGTGTACGACACATGGTTCATGTATACGGGGTTTTCGACGCCGTTCTTTGCCATGCCGTACTCCTTTGTGAATTTGAGAGCGGCAAGAAGCAGGGCGCTCGCAAAGTAGTACAGGAGACAGAGCGGCTTGCTCAGCCATTTTTTCTTTGTGAAGTGCAGTCTGAAGTATGCGCCGACGAGATACATCATCGCAAGCCATAGGAACGAATAGCCCTGATGAGTATAGAATATGTCGTTTTCCCTTATTTCCGGCAGGAGTGCTATTATCGCAAGCGCTCCGAGCAGCATCCAGCGCATCTGCTTTTTGGATAGATTATTTACGAGTGCGTTAAGCCCCGGAAGGAACACGAGCACGCCGACATAAGCCGTGAAATACCAGTACTGATTGCCGGATATCGGCATAAAATTGCTTACAAAAGATATATTTTCCGTCATATACGGGAAGAAAACTCTTGCGGCGCACCAGATAGCTGTGTTAAAGAACACTGCGAGCAGCCAGAGCGACAGTATTTTTGAAAATCTGAAGCGTGACCGGCAGGAGACGTATCCGCTTATTATGGCATAGCAGTTGACGGCGCAGTACGAGAGTACCAGCATGAGCCATGAGACTATGTACTTATGCGAGCCGACAGGCACGGCGCTGCTTATTCCTCCCTGCCCTATAACGTGCAGTATAACTATCATATACATCGACAGTATACGCAACAGCTCTATGCCGTAGTTTTTCTGCTTCTTTTCCGCCTTTTCCCCACCGGGAAGCTGTTTCTCCGGCAAATCGGTCAACATTTCCGCTTTTGTATCATTCATATCAAACACCGAAAACGGCGGCTGAATATATAACAGCCGCCGTCATTTTACCTGTATCAGAATTTTATCTTTTCTGCTATATAAGCCTTAACGTCTTCTATCTTTATTCTTTCCTGCGCCATGCTGTCGCGGTCTCTTACCGTAACGCATCCGTCTTCAAGCGAGTCGAAGTCGTAGGTTATGCAGATAGGCGTGCCTATTTCGTCTTCCCTTCTGTAACGCTTGCCGATGCTTCCTGCGTCGTCAAAGTCTACCATGAAGTCCTTCTGAAGTTCGTTATACAGCTCGGTCGCCTTGTCGGAGAGCTTCTTTGAGAGCGGAAGCACTGCCGCCTTGTAGGGTGAAAGCGCCGGGTGCAGGTGGAGCACTGTTCTGACGTCTCCGCCTTCAAGCTCTTCCTCGTCGTATGCGTCTATGAGGAATGCGAGAGCAACTCTGTCTGCTCCGAGCGACGGCTCAACCACGTATGGTATATACTTTTCGTTGGTCTCGGGATCGAAGTATTCCATAGGCTCGCCGCTCTCTGCGGAGTGTGCCTTGAGGTCAAAGTCCGTTCTGTCTGCAATTCCCCAAAGCTCGCCCCATCCGAACGGGAACATGAACTCGAAATCGGTCGTAGCATTTGAATAGTGGCTGAGCTCTTCCTTTTCGTGGTCGCGCAGTCTGAGATTTTCTTCCCTCATGCCAAGGCCGAGAAGAAATTCTTTACAATAAGTTCTCCAGTATGAGAACCACTCAAGGTCCGTTCCCGGCTTGCAGAAGAATTCAAGCTCCATCTGCTCAAACTCCCTCGTTCTGAAGGTGAAGTTTCCGGGGGTTATCTCGTTTCTGAAGCTCTTGCCTATCTGGCACACGCCAAACGGCACCTTTCTTCTCGTAGTTCTCTGTACGTTCTTGAAGTTTACGAATATACCCTGTGCCGTCTCGGGACGGAGATACACTTCGTTCTGACTGTCCTCGGTTACGCCCTGGAACGTCTTGAACATCATATTGAACTTTCTTATCGGCGTGAAGTCGCTCTTTCCGCATCCGGGGCAAGGTATCTTCTTTTCCATGATATATGCGGAAAGCTCGTCGTTTGACATAGCTTCGACCTTCATTTCAATGCCGTTTTCCGTATTGTATTCCTCAACGAGCTTATCCGCTCTGTGGCGCATCTTACAGCTCTTGCAGTCTATGAGGGGATCGTTGAAGTTTACTACGTGTCCGGACGCTACCCAAACTCTCGGGTTCATGAGGATAGCCGCGTCAAGTCCTACGTTGTAGGGCGATTCCTGTACGAACTTTTTCCACCACGCTCTCTTTACGTTGTTCTTGAACTCAACGCCGAGAGGACCGTAATCCCAGGTGTTTGCAAGTCCGCCATAGATCTCGCTTCCGGAGTAAACATAGCCTCTGTTTTTACAGAAAGCGACTATCTTGTCCATTGTCTTGTCTTGATTTTTCATAGTTTCACGTTCCTTTGTTGTATTATAAAATTAAATATCGTTTCTTATGAGGTCTTCGAGCGTCTCACGCTTTATGCCTATCCTCTTGCCGCTCTTCGAGAGCATGACAAGCGCCGGGCGTGGAAGTCTGTTATAATTCGACGCCATTGAGTAGTTATACGCTCCTGTAACGCAGACGGCGAGAATATCTCCCGGCTCTGCCTTCTGCACGTTCACCTGCTCCTCTATGAGGTCTCCGCTCTCACAGCATCTTCCGGCAATGTCTGCGACAAAGTCCATATCCGTATCGGCCTTGTTTGCCACTATCGGATAGTGCGGCGCCTGGTACAGCGCATAGCGAGGATTGTCAGCCATGCCGCCGTCTATGGATATGTAGCTCTTATAGCCGGTAATCGTCTTTACGTTTCCGACGGTATACAGCGTCACGCCTGCCGCCGCAACAATGGATCTACCCGGCTCAAAGTTTATTTCCGGCTCGGCTATGCCGTATTTCTCGCAGTTTTCCCTTACTCTTCCTGCAATTTCGCTGAGCATAAACTCTACGTCAAGGTTTTTCTGCTCCGGAATGTATCTCACTCCGAAGCCTCCGCCGAGATTCAGCACCTCCGCCTCATAGCCCGTCCTTGCCTTTGCGTCGGCTATAAACTCAAACATGATGTCCGCCGCATCGAAAAACGGCTGAGGATCGAATATCTGCGAGCCGACATGGCAGTGATAGCCCTTGAGGTTTATATTTTTCTTTTTCAGCGCGTATTCCACTATCTCAAGCGCCTGTCCCGTCTCTATAGCATTTCCGAATTTTGAGTCGACAGAGCCGGTAACCACCTTGACGTTTGTGTGCGGATCTATGCCGGGGGTTATCCTTATGACGACGTTTGCCTTTTTGCCGTATCTTGCGGCTGTTTCGTCAATTATATCAAGCTCCGTAAGGTTATCTGCTATAAAGCAGCCGATGTTGCTCCGAGCGGCGTAATCTATATCCTCCGGAGTCTTATTGTTTCCGTGAAAATATATCTTCTCAGGCGGAAAGCCTGCCGAAAGCGCCGTGAATATTTCACCCGACGAGACCGTGTCACAGCACAGCCCTTCTTCGTCCGCTATTTTATAAATGCCCTTGAAGGACAGCGCCTTGCTCGCAAAGAGTATTCTCGCCTTTCTATAATATTTTTTTGCATTGAACGTATAAAGTCTGCTCATCGCCCTTACTTTATCTTCGTCGAGAAGGTACAGAGGTGTTCCGTATTCTTTGGCAAGCTCGACGGTGTCGTAGCCGCACACGGTGAAATGCCCTTGCTCGTTAATGCCGTAGTTGTCGTGGATAAGTGCCGTTTTCAATGTTAACTTCCTTTCAGTGGTACCGGGGTAGATTTGCTAATCTTCGCTGCTGTCGGACTCGACGGGAGATGCGGCTTCCGCTTCTTCTTCGACTCCGTATATAAAATCGGCAAACTCGCCGATTATTCGCCATACTTCGTCCTTTCCCTCTCCCGTTTCAGCCGAAAACGGTATTATTTCGGCGTCGTTCGGAATATAAGGGTTATTTCTGAGGGCTTCCAGGTTCTTTATTCGGGTAGTCTTGTTTATTTTGTCCGCTTTTGTGGCTATTACCGCAAAAGGCAGTCCCGTCTCGGTCAGAAATCCGAGCATTGCCTCATCGTCTTTGGTGAGCCCGACCTTGAGGTCTATAAGCTGGAGGTAAAGGCGGTCTCCGGGGAGAGAAAAATACTTGTCCACAAGCTTTTTCCACTTTTCCCTCTCGGAAAACGAGCGCTTTGCATAGCCGTACCCGGGCAGGTCTACGAGATACAGCTTGCTGTCTACGTCGTAGCAGTTTACGGTTATGGTCTTGCCCGGCTCGGAGCTGACTCTTGCGAGCTTTTTCCTGCCGAGAAGCCTGTTTATGAGGGAGGACTTTCCCACGTTCGAGCGTCCGCACATTGCGACCTGCAAAAACTCCGTTCGCATTATGCCCGGAAGCTGAGAGGGCGTGCCTGCCGTCATCACAAGATTTACGTTATTCGTATTGAATTTCACTTTTGTGTCCTTTCGTCAAAAGCCGCCTACGGACAAACGCTTCCAAGCGATGCGCCGAAGCTTTCGGAAACATCGGGGATAAAGCCTATCTCGCCTGTCTCCTGCTCTTCCTTCGGCTTTTCGGTGAGGATTATATCGAGCACCTCCGAGACGCTTGAAACGGGAATGAACATGATGCTGTCCTTTACCGCCTCGTCCACTTCGTCAAGGTCGCTTACGTTATCCTTCGGTATAATAACGGTCTTTATGCCATTTCTGTATGCCGCCATGGTCTTTTCCGGAAGCCCTCCTATGGGAAGCACTCTTCCGGTAAGGGTTATCTCGCCGGTCATTGCAACGTCGCACCTTGCGGGTATGCCGGTAAGCTCGGATACGACTGCGCTTATCATGGTGACGCCTGCCGACGGACCGTCTTTTGGCACTGCGCCCTCGGGTACGTGAACGTGTATGTCCTTATTTCTGTAGAAATCCTTTTCAACACCGAGCTCATGGGCGTGCTTTCTTATATAGCTTACCGCCGCATGTGCGGACTCCTTCATAACGTCGCCGAGCTGTCCGGTAAGCTCTATTCTGCCGCTGCCGTCAAAGCTCTGCGCCTCGACCTGGAGCATTTCGCCGCCAAGCTCCGTCCACGCAAGTCCGTTTACCACGCCGACAGTATCTTCGGTGAGAAGCGCATCCGGCTTTATCTTTCTCGGACCGAGAAGCTCTCCGACAAGCTCCGGCGTTACCGTAAACGACTTCTTGTCGCCCTCGGCTATCTTCATCGCTATCTTTCTGCAAAGCGACGCCGCCTGGCGCTCGAGGGTTCTGACGCCGGCCTCCTTGGTATAAAATTCTATAAGCTCACGAACGGCCTCGTCCGTAACCTTTACGTT
>CAJOMW010000028.1 GCA_905235695.1 uncultured Clostridia bacterium
AGAAAGAAAAGGGAAAGAGAACTGCGTCGAAAAACTTCGCTTCGCTCTGAATGGTTTCAAGAGAAAAATCTGCGATTTTTCTCTGACGGTGCCATGCCCGGTTTCACTGCCCTTACAACGGGCTACATCAGTGTAGCGGCTGTAGTGCCTCAACACGCCTTCAACAGGGCTATATGTAACTTTTTTATATCGGTGACACCCATTGCTTCTCATACATTTAGTGGGTTGAAGTGGTAAAATATGCTTTGCGGCTCTTTTAAGAGTTATTATGAAAAGAACGACTGCCAAATGCAGTATGCATAGCTTAACTGCGCTCTCGGAGTGCTATATAAGAGCACTGTTGCTGTGCATCTATGGCACACAACTAAAAAACGATAAGCTATTGGTATTATTTGTACCAATAGCTTTTATATTGCCCTGTTGAGGGCGTATATTTGATGTAAGAAAAGTACGTGATACTGCACCTGCGCTCAGCAGAGCAACAGAAAAAGAATATTAAAAGCGGCGCTTTCGCACCGCTCAGATCGCTATATGCCAAAATATAAGCCGCCGCAGTCACTTGTCTGACTATCGGCTGACACTGCGGCACATACAATAAAAAATAAACTCCCGTATATAAAAAGTTTTGGGGTTGTCAGCCCCTTTTTCAAAAGGGGCTGACCGGAGCACGAGGCAGAGCCTCGTCTTCAATTAAATTATTCAACTTAAATTATTCAACTTCTTACCTGACCGTTTCCCTGTATGATATATTTGACGGTTGTGAGGGCTTCAAGCCCCATTGGGCCGCGTGCGTGGAGCTTTTGGGTGGAGATGCCGATTTCTGCGCCGAAGCCGAATTCCTCTCCGTCGGTAAATCGGGTGGAGGCGTTTACGTATACGGCGGCGGCGTCGACGTTTGCCGTAAAGTAGTCTGCGTTTTCCATGCTCTCGGTGACTATCGCCTCGCTGTGGCGGGTGCCGTGAACATTTATGTGTTCCACTGCTTCTGCGACGTCCCTCACCACCTTTACGGCCAGTATATAGTCGTTATACTCGGTGTAGAAGTCGTCTTCTGTGGCTTTTTTGATATCGGGAAGTATTTGAAGCGTCTTTTCGCATCCGCGAAGCTCTGTGTGCTTTTCATCCATGCGATTTTTTAACATAGGCAGAAAATCCTTTGCGGCTTTTTCGTGTACAAGCAGGTTTTCAGCCGCATTGCACACCGACGGACGCTGGTTTTTTGCGTTGTCGATTATCTCAAGAGCCGTGTTGAGATTTGCGCTCTCGTCGACAAAGACGCTGCAGTTTCCTGCCCCCGTCTCTATTACCGGCACTGTCGCATTCTGCACCACGCTCTGTATAAGTCCCTTTCCGCCGCGCGGAATGAGGACGTCTATAAGCCCGTTCATTCTCATGAGGTCTCCGGCAGTCTCGCGCGAGGTATCCGAGAGCACCTGCACGCACTCTCTCGGAAGATTCGCCTCCTCAAGTGCGTCTTGTATGACCTCGCAGAGCGCAAGATTTGTGTTTATCGCCTCGCTTCCGCCGCGAAGGACAGCCGCATTTCCCGATTTCAGGCATAGCACCGCCGCATCGACCGTTACGTTAGGTCTTGCCTCGTATATTATGCCTACTACCCCCATCGGAACGCTGACCTTTTTTATTATAAGTCCGTTCGGACGGGTGAACACCGTGCCTTTCCCGAGAACGTCGGGGAGGGCTTTTACTTTGAGCACGGCTTTTGATATAGCCTCAATGCGAGGCATATCGAGCGTCAGTCTGTCGAGCATGGAATCGCTCATGCCATTGCTTTTTGATCTTTCGAGGTCCTTTTTGTTTTCGGATATTATCATATCGGCACCCGATATGAGTTTTTTGCTGATATTTTCAAGCGCGTCGCCTATTCTGCTTTGCGACGAGGCAAGCGTAAACGAGGCGCTCTTTGCTTTAAGACACATTTCACGTAAGTTCATTTTATGACTCCTTTCAGAAAACAACGACTTTTACAGTCAAGGCATCATTCTCCCAAAATCAGCTTTTCAAGCTCGATTGTGCTGCTGACCTTGACGTCCGGCTCGTACTTTTCAAAGCTCTTTTCACCGCCGAAGCCCCACAGCACTCCCGCACAGAAAACTTCCGAATTTCTCGCCGTCAGAACGTCAACATACGAGTCGCCTACGTATATTACGTCCTCTCTCCCGACTTCCATTGCCTTTATCGCTCTGTCCACACACTCTCTGCCCGGCTTTATCGGAAGCCCGCTGCCGATTCCCGACGAGTAGTCAAACACGCCTTTCCCGAAACACTTTTCGCACAGCGCTTTTACCAGGATATCCGGCTTGTTTGAAACTACCGCCATCTTTACGCCGCTCTCTCCTAGCTTTTTCACGAGAGCTTTTATGCCGTCGTACGGCCTTGTCTTCTCGCAGACGTGCAGGCTGTATATTTCAATGTACCTCTCATGCACCTTTGAAATCGTCTCCTCATCTCTTGCGCTTTCCGGCAGGGAACGCTCGATGAGCTTTACCGAGCCGTTGTTTACGAAAGAGGTGACTTCCTCCGTAGTCCGAAGCGGATATCCGAACTCACCAAGCGTGAGATTTACCGATTTTGCTATATCGTCAATGGTGTAAAGCAGCGTGCCGTCCATGTCGAATATGACGGCCGTATATCTCTTTTTTATCATTTTCCCTTTTTCTTTGCTCTTGCTTTTTCACATTTCGTCGAGCGATTTTTCAAACTCGGGGAGTATGTTCTTTATGAAATAGCCCAGCTCTTCGCAGCTCTCAGCCAGCTTCTCGACGGATCTTTTCGTCGAGGACAGCGCCTCTCTGAACTCTGCATTGCCGTTCTTTGTCTCATCCATGCACTTTATAAGTGCGCAGAGCTTGTCGGCGGCTTTGACTATGCGCCCTTCATCCGTGGATACGTCGTGCTCGAGGAGCGATTCGTAGCTTGACCTCAGCTCCTCGGGGAGCTTTAATAAGAGCTTTTGCAGTGCGCCGTGCTCTATTTCCTTGTAGCTGCTCGAGATGTCGGAACTGTGATACTTGACGGGAGTCGGAAGATCGCCGGTGTATATTTCCGATATGTCGTGATAAAGCGCCATAACGGCAATCCTGCCCTCGTCGTATGACTTACCGAAATATGTGTTTCCTATCACCGCAAGGGAATGGGCGAGCATTGAGCACTCCGCCGAGTGGTCGAGGAGATTTTCGCTCGTGACGTTGCGCATAAGTCCCCAGCGGTTTATGTATTTCATTCTGAATGCGAGAGGAAAGAAGGTGTAAGAATCCATATCAAGGCTCCTTTCAGGTTCATTTATATATAGTATAATCATATTCGCCGCATAATTCAAGTAAAAAACGTTAATTTCGGGATAAATTGTAAAATTCATAAAAAATGTGTTTACTTATAATAATATAGGGTGTATAATAGATAATGTATAAAAATGCGTATTCTGCGATTTTTCGACAAAAATGCGGAAATTTATACGCTTTTCCTAAAAAATGAAAGGAAGGTTAGGATAATGTCAATAGCATCAAAACTCTTCGGTACGAGAAGCGAGAGACAGATAAAAAAGATGAGCTCTCTCGTAGAAAAGACCGAGGCGCTTTCGGATAAATACGAAAACATGAGCGAGGCGGAGCTGAGAGGCGTCACGGCGGCCCTGAAGGCGCGCCTTGCGGACGGAGAAACTCTTGATGACATTCTTCCCGACGCTTTTGCGGCGGTGAGGGAGGCTTCTTGGCGAGTTCTCGGAAAGAAGCATTACAGAGTGCAGATAATAGGCGGCATAGTTCTCCACGAGGGAAGAATAGCCGAGATGAAGACGGGCGAAGGAAAGACGCTCATGGCGACGCTCCCTGCCTATCTCAACGCACTCACGGGAAACGGCGTTCACATAGTCACCGTCAACGACTACCTTGCAAGGCGCGACAGCGAGTGGATGGGCAAGGTCTATAACTACCTCGGACTGTCCGTCGGACTTGTTGTAAACGGCATGACTCAGCCCGAGAGGAAAAAGGCGTACGCCGCCGATATAACCTACGGCACGAACAACGAATTCGGCTTTGACTATCTGAGAGACAACATGGTAACGTCAAAGGCTGCGCTCGTTCAGCGCGGACACGCATTTGCGATAGTGGACGAGGTCGACTCGATACTTATAGACGAGGCGAGAACTCCGCTCATAATCTCGGGTGCCGGCGACGAGTCGTCCGATATGTACAAGAAGGCGGATAAGCTCGCTTCGTCAATGAAGGCGTTTGTCATAAAGGAGCTCGACAGCAAGGAGTCGCACGAAGATATCGAGGGCGACTACATCGTCGACGAAAAGGCGAGAACGGCGACGCTCACGGCAGAGGGCATAGCGAAGGCGGAGAAATTTTTCGGAATAGAAAATCTCTCTGATCCCGAGAACGTGACTATTGCAAATCACGTAAACCTCGCAATAAAGGCAAGGGGTACGATGAAGCGCGACATAGACTACGTCGTAAAGGACGGCGAAGTGCTCATAGTCGACGCATTTACGGGAAGAATCATGATAGGCAGGCGCTATTCAAACGGTCTGCACCAGGCAATAGAGGCAAAAGAGGGTGTGGAGATAAAGAAGGAGTCAAAGACTCTCGCCACGATAACCTTCCAGAACTATTTCAGACTCTATAAGAAGCTCTCCGGCATGACGGGTACTGCTCTTACCGAGGAAGAGGAATTCAGAGAGATATACAACCTCGACGTTATAGAGATACCCACCAATAAGCCCATGATAAGAAATGACATGAACGACGTCGTCTACCGCACCATAAAGGGAAAGTACAATGCGATAGTCGAGCAGATAAAGGAGTGCCACGAAAAGGGACAGCCGGTGCTCGTAGGTACGGTGTCGATAGAAAAGAGCGAGGAGCTTTCTTCGCTTCTGAAGAAGAACGGCATACCTCATACCGTCCTCAACGCAAAGTTCCACGAAAAGGAAGCCGAGATAGTAGCTCAGGCAGGAAAATTCGGCGCCGTCACGATATCCACCAACATGGCAGGACGCGGAACCGACATCATGCTCGGAGGAAACCCCGAATTTCTCGCAAAGAACGAGATGAAAAAGCAGGGATACGAGCCGGAGCAGATAAATGACGCGACAAGCTACTTCGAGACGGACGACGAGCAGATACTCGAGCTCAGACGGCTCTACAACGAGATACTCGCAAAGTACGAGGAGGAGATAAAGCCCGAGACCGCAAAGGTAATTGAGGCAGGCGGACTTTATATACTCGGCACCGAGCGCCACGAGAGCAGGCGTATAGACAACCAGCTCCGCGGACGTGCCGGACGTCAGGGAGACCCCGGCGCTTCGCGCTTCTTCCTGTCGCTCGAGGACGACCTTCTGAGACTTTTCGGCAGCGAGAGGATACAAAATGTCGTATCGTCCCTCGGACTTGACGAGAACACGCCGATAGACTCCGGACTTCTCTCAAATACCATTCAGAACGCACAGAAAAACCTCGAGGGCAGAAACTTTGCCATAAGAAAGAACGTACTCATGTACGACGACGTAATGAATCAGCAGAGAGAGCTTATATACAAGCAGAGGAGAGACGTTCTCGACGGTGCGGATATCCACGAGCAGATAAAGAGCATGATAGACGGCTACGTCAGAAATGCCTGCCGGAACTTCCTCTCGGGCGACTTGCCCGACGAGTGGAACTTTGATTCGCTCAGAAACTATTTTCTCGGTGTACTCACCACTCCCGAAGATTTCGTTTATACCGCCGATGACCTGAATAATATATCGAAAGAGGATATAGAAAACGAGCTTCTTGAGCGGGCAAGGGCAAAGTACGCCGAAAAGGAACAGCTGTTTACGGAGGAAGAGCTCAGACAGCTCGAGAGACTTGTACTCCTGCGTGCGGTCGACAGCCATTGGGTAAATCACATAGACGACATGGAAGACCTCGAGGACGGCATAAGCCTTCAGGCATACGCACAGAGAGATCCCGTAAACGAGTACAGAGTGCAGTCCGGCGATATGTTCGATGAGATGATAGCGTCCGTGCGCGAGCAGACCGCTAAGATAATGCTCATGATAGTTCCGTCTACGCATATAAGCGCTCCGAACGCTCCAAAGGAGACGTCCGCAAAATTAAAGGGCAGCGGCGCTTCTTCTCCGAGAGCAAAGCAGCCCGTCGGGCAAAGCGTATACGGCAGCAGCGCAAAGCCCGAGGCGAGAAAAGAGCCGGTGAGAAAGACGGCTGAGGAAAAGGTAGGCAGAAACGATCCGTGCCCCTGCGGAAGCGGAAAGAAATACAAGAAGTGCCACGGCGCAGGCATTCCCAGCATAGACGACGAGAACTGACAGATGGGCTTCGGACTGATATTTATCGGCTATGTGACGCTTCTTATCCTGAAGATAATGCCGCCGGCAATGGCAATAGGCTCATTCGTCATGTACAGAGGCTTCAAAAAGCTCGAAAAATACGACAAATACTTCGCCCTTGCGTCATACCTTTCCATTGCGCTTACGGTATACTACGCTGTATATACGCTGTTCTGGCTTAGATTTCCGTTTGACGTGTTCAACACGACCGCTTTCACACTGACCGACGATATAGTTTACTATGCGCTTCTCCTCGCCTTTCATATCTGCCTTTACAAGGCTCTCGAAAACATATCGAGGTACTGCGGATACGACAAGGGCGTAAAGAGAGCGTATATGTCGAGGGTGCTCATGGCGATGACGTATGTTCTGACTGCGGCTAATATACCGCTTAGGATAATGGCGATTAACAGCTACCTCCCTCTCGCTGCGCTTATATGCTATTTCGCATGGATAATGTACACCGGCATATTCATATACGGCTGTTACATGAGGATAGCGACGGATGAAATAATCGAAGAGGAAGAGAAAAAGCTGAGAGAATACGACGAAAAGTACTCATTCAGAACGAAAAAGAAAAAATAAATCCCCTGAAAGGACTGTTGAAAATGCTTAAGACCGGACTTACCGGAAGGGAACAGACGATAGTGAATTTAAGCAAATGCGCAAAGGAAGTGGGCAGCGGCTCGCTTGAGATATACTCCACCCCCTCGCTCGTTGCGCTCATGGAGGCATCTGCCGTGAACTGCGTTGAGGGAAAACTCGGGATAGGTCAGACGACCGTCGGAACCTCAATAGAAGTGAAACACACTTCTCCGACTCCTGCCGGAATGACGGTAGGCGCAATAAGCGAGCTTACCGAAATAGACGGAAGAAGGCTCGTCTTCAAGATAACCGCATACGATGCGGCAGGCGTTATAGGAACCGCAACGCACGAGAGAATGATAGTCGACGTGCAGAAGATGACGGAAAAGGCATATTCCAAGAGAAATTCACAGCTCTGAGGTGCCTTATGGGAAAAGGAAAGAGAGACAGTGCACATTTGCGTGCGGCAAATGCGGAGAAAAAGGCGGCGTCTGAAAAGAAAAAAGCGCTCGGAAGGGCGATAATTACAGTCATAATTTCATTTGTGGTCCTGTGTATAGTGCTGCTTGCACTGTACGGGATAAGAGCGTCGATAGGAAAGAGGTCCGAAGCTGCAAAAGAGCCTTCAAACCTTAACCTCGAGGGAAAAAGCTATATAAATTACTATACCCCCGATTACTCCGCAGATATTTTCGAGGATGCGGACTACCTTGCCAAGAACCGGACGATAAGATATATCGTTCCGACCGACAGCGGCGAAATCAGCTTTGTTCTCGACGAGCAGGAAGAGTCGGATATGACCGAAGGTCAGAGATTTTTCGTGCGCTATTTTGACAGTGTTATACGCGGAGATTACGAGGCTTATCACGATATGTTCGACGAGGCGTACAAAAAAAATCCCGGCGGCTTTGAAAAGGATCCGACCGGCAGGGCTTTCCCGATGCAGAGAATATACGATATAACCGTCCGTGAGCTTATGCGCACGGATCCGTACGACGACAGCTATAACTATAACGGAGATCCGGCGCTGTTCGGCGTGTACGAGGTCAGCTACAAGATCCTTAAAAACGACGGCGAGTTCAGATATGACCTTCCCGAGGGCGGTGAAGTGCCCGTCGTTGTGGAGCTTGTCACGACGGGGCTCGGAACGGACGGGGAATACACCAGGATAAAGGATATATACAGATACGGGGACATAGCGTTTGACTGATGAAGCGGAACAGATGAGAAAGGTGTGGCAAAGAGTGGCTAAAAACAAAAAAATAGGCTTTGCGGCGGTCTTTATCGGACTTTTGTTCTTTTTCAATCCGAACGTCGGCATGTTTGACGTGTTCCCGGACTTTATCGGGGCGATCCTTATCTATTTCGGCCTCGCAAAAGCGGCGGTCGCAGACGGGTATTTCGAGGACGCGAGAAAAATATCGTTCTATCTTATATGGATTTATCTGCTGAAGGCAGTCCTCTCGTTAATGTTTATAGGAAACGCTTCCGACGCCGTGCCGTACGTCTTTTTGACGGCGGTGGTGGAGATAATATTTACCGTGTCATTTTTCAGAAAGCTTTACACGGCGTTTGAGTACACCGCACTGCGTACGGAAGACGCCGGCGATATATCGGAAAAGGCTGCCGGAGAATCGACCTTTGCCGCACTGTTCATAGCGGCAAGGGGAGCGCTGTCATTTATTCCCGAGATACTCGAGCTTATAAAGCAGAACAACGACATAGACCTCAGTGCGTCCGCGGCATACAGAATGCCCATCATACAGCTCAAGCCATACGTAATGTTACTCTGCGTCTTTGCAGGACTTATACTCGGAGTTATATATCTGGCAAGGACCTCGTCATTTTTCAGAAGGGCGGCCGGAAACAGGAGCTACTGCGAGGGGCTTTATGAAAAGTATCTGACCGAAAAGACCGAAAACGCAGCAAAATACAGAAACCGCACGCTGTCGGCGTCATACGCTTTTCTGACCTTTGCGGCGGTGTTTATGGTGGATTTCTATATCGGGCGGTATGATATTCTGCCGGATATACTCGGCGCCGCAGTCATGTTTGCGTCCTTTTTGTGCCTTGCCGGCATTTCAAAAGACAGGAAGATCCCTAAGATAACGGTAATTCTCTCGTTTGTTATTACGTCTCTGGACGTGCTCGTCTGCATTTTCGTCCGTCCCGTCACGAGCGGGGTTCTTGCGTCTGACGCATCGGCAAAAAGCCTTGCGGCGTACGGATTCCTTTCCGGCGGATGGGCGTTTGCCGCTTCTATTGCACTTCAAATAGCATACATTGCGGTATTCGGCGTTCTCATAGTAAAGTGGAGCGGCCTTGCCAAGAGCGCATATAAAGGCGCACTCATGGGAGTCCACGACAGAAAACTGCTCGCCGTAATTATCGGCTTTTTCGCATCGCTTGTCCTGAAGGCGGTATCGTATGTATCCGAAATTTACCTTGCCACGCTTGCCTGCAGAGAGGATATAGCGGAATACCTTTCAAAAAGAAGCCGCATGACGAGCGTTTTGCAGTATGAGGCGTCGCTCGAAAATCCGACGATAGCCATGTACGAAAATTTAGACGGCTTCGCTTATTTTATGAGGATAGCTGCGGCGGTGCTGGTGGTGTTTACGGTGTTTGCCATATTCTCTCTCAGCTCCGAGACGACCGGAAAAGAAGATTTTTGAGAGGAGCGCGCCAAGATGGCTGACATAAAGGTATTTAAGACGGGCGACACGCTGAACATGAAGAAAAATCACGCCTGCGATAAGTCCGCAAAGCAGTTTCTCGTGCTCATGGCAGGCAGCGACGTAAAGGTGAGATGCGTGTCCTGCGGCAGAGAGATGATAATACCGAGGGTGAAGCTTGAGAAGAGCATAAAGAGCGTTGTGAATAATGAAAATCAGAAACAGTAAGAAGTGAGGAGTTAGGAGTGAGGAGTGAGGAGTGAGGAGTTAGGAGTTAAGGAAAAAATCCTTACGGATTTTATTCAAATTGGAATTATAAAACAATAAAAATTGTATTAAATCTTGTCAATTACTTTTTATTTTTATTAAAAAAACAAAAATCGAAGATTTTTGTTTACATTAACTCCTCACTCCTAACTCCTAACTCCTAACTCTTTAACCTGGCTCTTAACTGAAAAGAGGGAAATTTATGTTTGAGAATCTGCGTGAAGCGGAAAAGCACTATGAAGAAATAAGCGAGAGCCTTATGGATCCCGACGTTATAAATGACACAGAAAAATTCAGGAATCTGATGAAGGAGCATAAGAATCTCACTCCCATAATCGAAAAGTACCGCAAATACAGGACGGCAGAGGATAACCTCTCTCAGGCAAAGGAGCTGCTCGACGAGGGCGGTCTTGATGCGGATATGCGCCAGATGGCGGAGGACGAGATGAAGAGCTGTAAGGCGGATATAGAGCGCCTTACGGACGAGCTTCGCATACTTTTGCTTCCGCACGATGAGAACGACGACCGCAACGTCATAGTTTGAGATACGTGCGGGAACCGGCGGCGAGGAGGCGGCGCTCTTTGCGCACAGCCTGTTCAGAATGTACAGCATGTACGCCGAATCAAAGGGCTACAAGATAGAGGTCATGAACATAAACGAGACAGAGCTCGGCGGAGTAAAGGAAATATCCTTCATGGTAGAGGGCGACGGCGCATACTCACGCTTTAAGTTTGAGAGCGGCGTACACCGGGTTCAGCGCGTACCCGAGACAGAGACGCAGGGCAGAATACACACGTCGGCGGTCACAGTTGCGGTGCTCCCAGAGGCGGAGGACGTAGAGATAGAGATAAACCCGGCTGACCTTGAGATAGACACGTACAGAAGCGGCGGAGCAGGCGGACAGCACGTAAACAAGACGGACTCCGCAATAAGGATAACCCATAAGCCGACCGGCGTTGTCGTGGAATGTCAGGACGAGCGCAGTCAGTTCAAAAACCGTGACAAGGCGATGAAAATGCTCAAAACCAAGCTCCTCGACGCCGAGCGACAGAAGCAGCAGAACGCCATAGCCTCCGAGCGCAGAAGCCAGGTAGGCTCCGGCGACAGGAGCGAGAGAATAAGGACGTATAACTATCCGCAGGGCAGACTTACCGACCACAGGATAAATCTGACTTTATACTCGCTCGACACCATCCTCGACGGCAGGCTCGATTCGGTAATAGACGCGCTTATAACCGCCGACCGTGCGGAAAAATTGCAGAATTCACAGTTTTAGGCGAAAATATGAAACCTGTAAACACAAAAATACTTAAAGTATCAAAAAATGCGGATACGGCTGCCGATATTGAAAACCTGAAGTACGCCGCAGACGTTATAAAAAGAGGGGGACTTGTCGCATTCCCGACAGAGACGGTGTACGGCCTCGGCGCTTCGGCTCTCGACGGCAGAGCTGTCGAAGCAATATTCGAGGCAAAGGGCAGACCTCAGAACAATCCGCTTATAATACACCTTTGCGACAAATCCGACATCGGAAAGTACTGCGATATATCCGGCGTAAAAGACCTCGAAAAGCTAACGGCTCTCATGCCGGCGCCTCTTACGGTCATAGTGCCGAAAAAGGACGTGATAGCGCCGCAGGTCACTGCCGGGAACGAGGGCGTTGCGTTTCGCATACCCGAATCGGTCATTGCAAGAAAGCTCATAGAGTTTTCGGGTGTTCCGATAGCGGCACCGTCGGCAAACCTCTCGGGAAAGCCGAGCCCTACCTGCGCCGGACACGTCATTGAGGATATGACCGGCAGAGCCGACGTAATAATAGACGGAGGGGACTGCGAAGTCGGCGTCGAATCGACCATAATAACTCTCTGCACAGAGCCGCCTACGCTCCTTCGTCCGGGCGGAGTGACGTATGAGACGCTCTTGGGGCTTCTCGGAGACGTTGACATTTCTCACGCCGTGCTCGAAAGCCTTAAAGAAGGCGAAAAGGTGCTCTCTCCCGGCATGATGTATAAGCACTATTCCCCGAACACCCCCGTGACGCTTGTCAAGGGAGAGAGGGAGAACATCATAGACTTTATAAACGCAAAATGCATAACGGAAAACTGCGCCGTAATATGCTATAATGAAGACGCAGAGAAGATAAACGGCAAAAACGTCCTCTGCGCCGGAACGAGGCTCGACAACACTGTTTATGCATCAAGGCTGTTCTCGCTTCTGAGGGACGCCGACGCACTCGGCACTTCCCGTATATACGCAGTCCTTCCCGAGGACACGAGCGGAATATCGCTTGCCATATACAACAGAATGCTTAGAGCGGCAGGGTTTGACGTGAGGGAAGCGTGAAGAATAGTTAGGAGTTAGGAGTGAGGAGTTAGGAGTGAGGAGTGAGGAGTGAGGAGTTAGGAGTGAGGAGTTAGGAGTGAGGAGTTAGGAGTGAGGAGTTAATGTAAACAAAAATCTTTGATTTTTGTTTTTGAATATAATTAAAAAATCGAGAAAATTGGCAAAAATATGTATTCAAAATAACTCTATTAAAAAATATAATAAAATTTTAAAATTCGTAGGATTTCGATTGTTGCCAAAGCTAAAATTTTTCAACACTGAGTGCTGAAGTTGATAATCTTATCCGTCAAACTACATTTGTAGGTATAATGAGTTCTCACTGAATAATAATCTTTGATTATAATTAAAAAATCAAGAAAAAATGTATTAAAAATAACTCTCTGACAAATTACAATAAAATTGTAAAATCCGTAGGATTTTTCCTTAACTCCTCACTCCTCACTCCTAACTCCTAACTCCTCACTCCTAACTCCTCACTCCTCACTCCTCAATCTTAAATCTTCACTATAATTTTTCTCTGTTTATTTTGTTTGCAGATCAAAGGAGGTGCCAAAATGCTCACTATAGGTCTCACCGGTCCGACAGGCGCAGGCAAGAGCGTTTTCGGCGCAGTTGCGGCGGAAAAATTCGGAGCGCTCCATATAGACACGGATAAGACCGCAAGAGAGGTCGTAGAAAAGGGCAAGCCATGCCTTGAAGAGATAGCGGAGTATTTCGGAAAAGATGTGATACGGGACGACGGAAGTCTTGACCGCAAGGCGCTCGGAAAAATCGTATTCTCCGATGCGGAGAAGCTGAAAAAGCTCAATGAGATAACGCATTATTATATAAAAAAAGAAACACAAAAAACGCTCGATGAAGCCAAAAAGAGCGGCGTAGAGATAGCTGTGGTAGACGCGCCGCTGCTCTTCGAGAGCGGAACGGATAAAATGTGCGACGTCACCGTCGGAGTCATCGCCGAGCGAACCAGGAGAAGAAGCCGCATAATCGAGCGAGACACGATTACGGACGAAGCGGCGGCTCTTCGCATGGGCTCCGAAAAGAGCGCCGATTTTTTCAAAGAGAGATGCGACTATGTTCTGACGAATGATTCGTCAATGTCGGATTTTGAAGAAAAATCTGCGGCGCTTATAGAAAACTTAGTCAGAACAAAGGTTTAGCAAGGTTTTTTTACGAAAGGAATATATACCGGATGAGAAGATCAGTCGTTATAATTCTCATACTCGCCATCGCTGCGGGATTTGCCTCGCTGTGGGTGGTGATAGAGGATAAAATACTCGAAAAAACACACCCTCTGCCGTATTATGAAACGGTTGAGAAATACTCAAAGGAATACGCTGTGCCGATGGACGTCATATATGCGGTGATGAACACCGAGAGCTCGTTTAAGAGCGATGCAGTAAGCGACAAGGGCGCAATAGGGCTTATGCAGATAACCCCGGATACCTTCGAGTGGCTGAAGGCGAAAATGGACGACAATACCGACGGTGATTCCGACCTTCTGTACAATCCCGATACAAACATAAAATACGGCACGTATTTTCTCAGCCTGCTGTATACGGAGTTTGGCGTGTGGGACACGGTCTACGCAGCGTATAACGCCGGTATGAGCAAGGTGCGTGAGTGGCTTGGCAGTGAGCTGTACAACAACAACGGGAAAATAGTGAATATACCGTACCCCGAGACCTTGTCCTATGTAGACAAGGTGTCAAAGGCGTCGCTGGTTTACAGAAAACTGTATTTTGACGAAGCTGCAAGATAATAATAAAATATAATATATAAACCGAAAGGAAATTCTCAAAATGGAAAATGAAAAGTCAAGGGCTGAAGAGCTTAAAGAAAAACTGTATCTCAAAAGCAAAAACGCATACGAGTTTTGCGAAAAAGAGGAAATAGATAAGGCGTATGCTTACTGCGACGACTATAAAAAATTCCTTGATAACGCAAAGACCGAAAGAGAGGCCGTAAGAGAGGCGGTAAAGCTTCTCGAAAAGAACGGATTCGTGCCGTTTGAGTACGGAAAGAAGTATGTCACGGGCGATAAAGTCTACTTCAATAACAGAGGCAAGGCAATATATATAATCGTCGTCGGCAAGAAGGGCTTTGAAGAGGGGCTGAGCATAGCGGCGGCGCACGTCGACAGCCCGAGGATCGACCTCAAACAGCACCCTCTATACGAGGACGGCGGAATGGCGTTCTTCAAGACTCACTACTACGGCGGAATAAAGAAGTACCAGTGGGTAACAACGCCCCTTGCGCTCCACGGCGTGATAGTAAAGGAGAGCGGAGAAGTTGTTGACGTGTGCATCGGCGAAAACGACGACGATCCGGTATTCTATATAACCGACCTTCTTCCGCACCTCGGAAAAGACCAGCTGTCAAAGTCCCTCGGCAGCGCCTTCAGCGGCGAACAGCTCAATATACTTGTAGGCAGCCGCCCCTTTGACGACGAAAATATAGGCGAGAAGATAAAGCTGAACGTGCTTTCGCTTCTGAATGAGAAGTATGACGTCACGGAAGCGGATCTGCTCTCGAGCGAGCTCTGCCTTGTCCCGAGCGCAAAGGCAAGAGACGTCGGCTTCGACAGAAGCCTTATAGGCGCATACGGTCACGACGACAGAGTTTGCGCATATCCGATACTCACAGCGGCCATCGAGTGTTCAAAGAGCGTGCCCGACTACACGAGCATAACGATATTTGCCGACAAGGAAGAGACGGGAAGCGACGGAGACACGGGTATGCAGTCTTATGCATTTGAAAATATGCTGAACGAGCTTGCGCTCTCGGCAGGAGCAAACCCGAGGGTGATGTTCGCCAACTCCAAATGCCTCTCGGCGGACGTTAACGCCTGCTTCGATCCGAATTTCGGTGAGGTTTACGAATCGAGAAACGCCGCATTCATAAACAAGGGCGTTGCCGTAACAAAGTTCACCGGCGGCGGAGGAAAGTCGTCTACAAACGACGCAAACGCTGAGTACGTCGCTTACGTCAGAAAGATACTCAACGACGGAAACGTGCTCTGGCAGACGGCTGAGCTCGGAAAGGTCGACCAGGGCGGCGGCGGAACGGTAGCTAAATATATCGCCGAACTAAACGTCGAGACTATTGACGTAGGCGTTCCGGTAATATCCATGCACGCACCCTATGAGATAGTCTCAAAGGCCGACGTCTATATGGCATACAAGGCATTTGTTGCCTTCTTCAACAGATAAGGAAGATACGGAGATTAAATGACAGCATGAAAATCAGTGAAATAAAGAGCGCCGTTGCCGGCGGAAAATACGACAGCGCCTTCAGGGCGCTTTACGGAGACGGCGCAGATCTTTCGGGTGTAAGAGAGCGCTATGAAAGGGCGATAGACGGATTTGCAGGGCTTTACGGGAAGGAGCTTCCGGCGGACGCAGACGTAAAGCTCTTCTCGGTCCCCGGAAGAAGTGAAATATCCGGTAACCACACCGACCACAACCGCGGAAAGGTGCTTGCCGCCTCAATAAGCCTTGACATAATCGCCGTTGCGGCAAAGAACGGCAGGGACGAAATCAGGATAAAATCAGAGGGCTTTGACGAAGATATCGTTTCGACTGCGGACGTCGAATACGTAAAAGAGAGCGAGAAATACAAGGCTTCCGCAATAATCCGCGGAATGTGCGACGGATTCAAAAAGGACGGATATCAGATAGGCGGATTCTTTGCCTACACCACTTCGAGCGTCCTCAAGGGCTCGGGACTTTCGTCATCCGCCGCATTTGAGGTAATGGTGGGCAATATGCTAAGCAACTTCTTTAACGGCGGAAAGGTGTCGGCGGTAGAGATAGCAAATAAGGCGCAGTATTCCGAAAACGTACATTTCGGGAAGCCCTGCGGACTTATGGATCAGACGGCTTGCGCCGTTGGCGGATTCGTAGCCATAGATTTTAAGGATCCGGGCGAGCCGGTAGTGGAAAAGCTCCCGTTCGATCTCAGCGCCCAAGGCATATCCCTCTGCATAGTAAATACCGGCGGAAACCACGCCGACCTCAACGAGGATTACGCCTCCGTTCCTGCTGACATGAAGGCGGCGGCAAGGTTCCTCGGCAAGGAAGTCCTCAGAGAGACCTCAAAGCAGGAGCTTCTCGAAAAGGCGACGGAAATACGCGAAAAGCTCGGCGATATGTGCCTGCTTCGCGCACTCCACTTCTTCAACGAGAACGAGCGCGTAACAAAGCAGAAAAAAGCGCTCGAAGACGGCAATCTCGACAGGTTCCTCAGCGGCGTCCGCAATTCCGGGCTGTCCTCCGCAACAATGCTTCAGAACGTATATACAGTAAAGAACGTAAAAGAGCAGGGACTTACAGTCGCTTTGGCATTGGCGGGCGAAGTGCTGAACGGCGTTCCCCACAGTGCATACCGTGTTCACGGCGGCGGCTTTGCCGGAACGATACAGGCATTCGTTCCAAGCGAAAAGGTCGCAGAATTTACCGAAACTCTCGAGGGAGTATTCGGCAAGGGCAGCGTATACGTTCTCTCGGTAAGAAAGTACGGAGCGGTCATGCTCGATAACCTCGCTTAGCATATGATAGGCAGAAAAAAGATACTTCTGATACTCGTTCTGAACACGTTGATTATTGCCGGAATATACATAGCGGCAGTGCAGATGAGAATTGAATTTGTATTCCACCTCTACTGGATACTTTCGGTGATAATGATATGCGCATATATGTTTTTGGTCAAGCGAAATGAGTATCTCGACGAAAAGGAGTCAAAGGACGGACTGACGCAGGAGTCAAAGGAAAGGTCTCTTAAACGGAAAAAGCGCCTCAAGTATTTCCTTCTCGTAATGATACCGTTTCTTTTTACGATTATCGGAGATACCGTCTATCTCTTCTTTCTCAAAGACCTTGACCTGTTCAATTCGATAGTCAAGGTATTCAGCATGTGACGTCCGATAAAGAACGTCGGCCGCTTGAATTTTATATTTTTACAAAAAGGCAGCGATTTTAAGAATATGTTCAAAGTCATACCCCTCTTCTCCGGCTCGTCGGGGAACTGCACGTACGTGAAATACGGCGAGGACGAAATACTCGTTGACGCAGGCGTATCGTGCAGAATGATATGCACATCGCTCGTAAGCATCGGGACGGATATCAGCAATATACGGGCGATATTTGTAACTCATGAGCATTCGGATCACATAAAGGGACTCGAAACCATCGCAAAAAAGTATCATATACCGGTATACATAAATAAAAACTCGTTTGACGCTATTGAGAGCCTTTCCTTAAAGCAGGCGATAGCGCCGTTTGCCTGTATTAAAAATGCGGAGGAAACGGCGGACGAAGGCGAAATACACGCGGCGATATTCAAAACTCCGCATGACTCTTTCGGCTCGGTGGGATACCGGTTTACATTTTCCGACGGCTCGTGCCTCGGCTATGCTACCGATATAGGCTATATCAGCAGGGGAATAGCAGGCTCTCTGCTGGGGTGCGAGACGGTCATACTTGAGAGCAACCACGATGTGGAGATGCTGCAAAACGGTCCGTATCCGTATTATCTCAAGCAGAGGATACTGTCGGACAGAGGACATCTGTCGAACGACTCTTGCGCCGCATTTATTCCTCATCTGTACGAAAAGGGAACGAAGAAGGTCATACTTGCGCATCTGTCGGAGCACAACAACACGCCGATAATGGCGTATAACACGAGCGTAAACGCTGCCCTCGAAGCAGGCATAGGCAAAGACGAGCTGAAGATAACCGTTGCCATGAAGTCGATAATTTAACGGCGGAGGGCACGCTGATAAAGAGGCAATCCGGCAGCATTTCCGAAAATAAAAAAGAGTAATTATAACAG
Source organism: uncultured Clostridia bacterium (assembly GCA_905235695.1). GTDB lineage: Bacteria > Bacillota > Clostridia > Oscillospirales > CAG-382 > UMGS882. The sequence goes on from CAJOMW010000028.1 coordinate 18,053, forward strand.
ACGATCCCGCATAAAGTTTATTGAATGATAAATTTTGTAAACGGGGTGTTGTAATGAAAAAGGGCAGACAGACGGAAAATAAGACAAAGGCGGAAAGAAAGACGGGAAAAGGGAAGGGAGCTTCGTCTCTCGGACGGGCTGTTCCGATGGGAATAGGCGTCGGAACCGCCGTATGGGTAGTGCTGCTTATAGCGTTTTCATACTTTATATCCAGGGCAGGGGACCCCGAGGGCTTTATTATCCCGTCGGTTTTCGTTCTCGCGTCGGTATCCGCACTTGCGGCAGGCTTCACGGCAGGCAGAATTTTCAGAGGCAGCTTTCTTGCTTCGGGACTTCTCACGGGAGCGGCATTGCTGCTCATAGTCTGGGCTATATCTCTTGTGTGTGCCGGAGGCGGCGAAACGTCGCCGATACTCAAAATACTTATATGCGCAGACTTCGTTCTCTTCTCGCTCATTGGAGCACGACTGTCCATCCCTTCGGGCAAGCATAAAAAGCACGCCCACAGATAATGTAAATATTTTGTTAAAAATAGGCAGTATCTATTTAATTAGTAGATAAAATTTGGTATAATAATCTCCGCAAGTGCCGAAAGCTTGCGGAAATTTTATTTTATTACACACACAGCGCCTTCGGCAAGGGTGTCGCACTCCGGTGCGATATGCCGCAACCAGGAAAAGGGCGACTGTGGTGGAAAAAACCCAAAGGAGGACATGAAAAATGTCAGTAATTTCAATGAAGCAGCTGCTTGACCACTTCGGACATCACACAAGAAGATGGAACCCCAAAATGGCGGAATACATCTTCACAGAGAGAAACGGCGTATACATCATTGACCTTCAGAAGACGGTCAAGAAGCTCGAAGAAGCTTATATGTTCATTCGCCAGGTATCCATGGAAGGCGGAAACATACTCTTCGTAGGCACGAAGAAGCAGGCTTCCGACGCAATAAAGGAAGAGGCTGAAAGAGCCGGATGCTACTACGTAAATATGCGTTGGCTCGGCGGTATGCTCACAAACTTCAAGACAATCAAGAAGAGCATAGCAAGACTTAACGCCCTCCACAGAATGGAAGACGACGGAACGTTCGAGCTTCTCCCCAAGAAGGAAGTTATCTCCCTCGTAAAGGAGATCAACGACCTCGAGAGAAACCTCGGCGGTATAAAGAACATGGAAACACTTCCGTCCGCTATATTCGTAGTTGACCCCAAGAAGGAAAAGAACGCAGTAGCAGAAGCGAGAAAGCTCGGTATACCCGTAGTGGCAATAGTTGATACCAACTGCGATCCCGACGAAGTAGACTACGTTATCCCCGGCAACGACGACGCTATCCGCGGAATAAAGCTCATACTTTCCGTTATGGCTGACGCCGTTATCGAAGGCAGACAGGGCGAACAGTTCACCGATTCCGCAGAGGATTCAAAGGCTGACGACGAGGAAGAGGCAGACGCCGAATAATTTGATATAAGATTATAACAGGAGGAATACAGTATGAATTTCACAGCTAAAGACGTATCGGATCTCCGCGCGCAGACCGGTATCGGCATGATGGAATGTAAAAAGGCGCTCACCGAAGCTAACGGCGACAAGGAAGAGGCAATAAAGATACTCCGCGAAAAGGGACTCGCAGTCGCTGAAAAGAAGGCAAGCAGAATTGCCGCAGAGGGCGTTGTTGATATACTCGCAAAGGACGACGTAGTAGCAATCGTCGAAGTTAACTCCGAGACCGACTTCGTCGCAAAGAACGAGACCTTCAAGGCTTTCGTAAAGGGCATACTCGAGACCATACTCGCAGAAAAGCCCGCAGACGTTGACGCACTTCTCGCCGCAAAGTTTACCGGCACCGAAGATACCGTTGACGCAGTCCTCAAGGACAAGACCTTCCAGATAGGCGAAAAGCTCTCTCTCAGACGCTTTGAGATAGTTGAAGGACTTACCAGCACATACGTTCACGGCGGCGGCACGATAGGCGTCGTAGTAAAGGGCGAAAGCGATATCGCCGACAAGGAAGCCGTAAAGGCAGTTCTCAAGAACGTAGCGCTTCAGATAGCTGCAATGAACCCGAAGTACCTCGATAAGGACTCCGTTCCGGCAGCCGCTCTCGAAGAGGAAAAGGCAATACTTCTCGCTCAGATAGACAACGACGAAAAGAACGCCAACAAGCCTGAAGCCGTTAAGGAAAAGATGATAATCGGTAAGATAGGCAAGTTCTACGACACCAACTGCCTCCTTGAACAGGAATACGTCAAGGAAGACAAGATGAAGGTCGGCGAGTACGTTGCATCTGAAGCAAAGGCTCTCGGCGGCTCGATAAAGGTAACCGGCTTTATCCGCTATGAAAAGGGCGAAGGCATCGAAAAGAGAGAAGATAACTTCGCTGAAGAGATTGCAAAGCTCACGCAGAAGCAGTAATCATCAGAATATAAAAATCAAAGCTGTCGCTTGTGCGGCAGCTTTTTTTATCTGTCATGAGTTTTCCGGCGGAGAATATACCAGAATATCCTCAATTTTGCAGTTGAGCACGTAGCAGATTCTCGCAAGCACGTCGAGGTCTATCTTCTCGACGTTGCCGTTATACCATTTGTTGACGACCTCAAAGCGCGTGTTTATACTCCGCGCAAGCTTGTAGCGGGAAATGCCTCGCTCTGTCATAAGTTCTTTGAGCTTTAGTTTTATACTTCCGTATTGCATTGTCAAAAGTATAGTGTTATGTTCCATGTTATCACCCATAAAATATACTATTTGAAAAGTTACATATTGACAAATCCCCTTATTTAGTGTTACTATATATATAGTAATAAATTTAGGAGGGATTTTTTATGAAAGAAAGAACAAAAGGATTTATCGCAGGCATAATTGCCTCAACAGTTGTAGCAGGAGCCATTGTAGGCGCAAATGCACAGGAAATTTACAAGAATGTAGCTATCGCCTATAACAACATCAAAATATGCCTTGACGGAACGTATATCGAGCCTAAGGACGCAAACGGCAATAAAGTTGAGCCGTTTATACTTGACGGAACTACATATTTGCCGGTAAGAGCGGTTGCAAGTGCGTTCGGAAAAGAGGTCGACTGGGACGGAAATACGAATACAGTTTATCTCGGGGCTAAGCCGGGCAACAATGTTTATAGCAGAACAAATCCGGCTCCGATAGGTACAACGCAGAATATTAGTTTTGATAGCAAGTATTCCACAAATTATTATGCGTCTGTGACAATAAAATCCGTTGTAAAAGGTGATGAAGCATGGAGTAGAATTAAGGAAGCTAATATGTTTAATTCTAAGCCTGATGACGGAATGGAGTACTACTTAATCTACGCTTCCGTAACTGTAACTAACGTTCAGGATGACGAATCAATTTCACTGAGCAATTGGAGTTTTGATTTTTACTCAACCGACTACAGCAAATATTCAAATACATCGGTAGTAGAACCCGATCCGTCATTTGGCGGTAATGCATATTCCGGTGGAACAATCGAGGGATATATTGTTCAGCAGATAAAGAAAGATGATGCTACTCCAACCGTAGTTTTCGGCTCTGACTACAGCGGCAAAGGCGGCATTTGGTTCAGCCTCACAAAATAATTATCACATTCATGTTATTGCCAATATTGCTTAATATATACTTATAGCTAAAGAAGAGCGGTCTTTTCGATCGCTCTTCTTCATATATTCTATTTTCAAAAAATAAAAAGTTTTGGAGTTCTAAGTCCCTTTTCAAGTAGGTTCAAACGGAAAAATCCCCGATTTTTCGATGTGGA
>CAJOMW010000029.1 GCA_905235695.1 uncultured Clostridia bacterium
TTTTTTTGAAATTGAGCGGACTCTTTTTTGGCTAAAATTTGTGCATATTATACTACCTTTTGCAACAAATGTTCTATAATTTGTCGAAAATCACATTTTTTTACATTTCGTTATTAAAAAGTTCATTTATTTTTTTGCAAATTTATTGCAATTCCCAAAAGTGTGTATTATAATATAGTCATGTGGAGCGAAAAAGAGCAAAAAGGATTGTAAATGCACCTAAAAGGAGCAAAATAGGAGCGCTCCAACGGCAAAAAGAAGCGAAAAGATACAAAATCGAGGGAAAGGGCGGTGATATGAATGTTCTCGGGCAAGATGAACCACACAATTGATGCAAAGGGCAGAGTATTCATACCCGCAAAGTACCGCGAGGAGCTCGGGGACAGCTTTATCGTCGCACGCGGCTTCTCTGACGCATACCTCGTCATATATCCTCAAGCGGAGTGGGAAGCACTTATAGAGGAGATAGACGAGCTCGGACTTGACAGAGACGCCAGACTTCTGAAAAGATATATCATGACGGGCGCAAATCCCACCGAAATGGACTCTCAGGGAAGAATATTCCTCTCTCAGGAGCACAGGGAGTACGCTCACTTTGAAAAAGAAGTATCATTCCTCGGAATGGGCAGAACGATAGAAATATGGGATACCTCTTCGCTTGAAGAGCAGACCGCTTCCGAGCCTGTAAACTTCGAGGACTTCCTCAGCAAGATAAAAGCGCACGGACACCATATATAATATTAAAGGAAGCGGTGGAGCGGTGCAGGAAAACTTCGGACATTACTCCGTTCTCCTCAATGAGACGGTAGATCTGCTTAACATAAAGAAGGACGGCACGTACGTCGACTGTACGATTGGCGGAGCCGGGCACTCAAATGAGGTGCTCAAAAGGCTCGGAGACGGCGGCAGGCTGATAGGGATAGACCGGGACGACTACGCGCTCGAAAAGGCGGCCGAAAGGCTGAAAATTTACGGTGACAAGGTAACACTCTTAAAGGGCAATTTCGCATCGGCCCCCGAATTGCTCGGAAATATAGGAATTGAAAAAATCGACGGCGTTATCGCAGATCTCGGAGTCTCCTCTTTCCAGCTCGATAACGCCGACAGGGGCTTCTCCTATATGCAGGACGCACCGCTCGACATGAGAATGTCAAGAGATGATACGCTCAGCGCATACGACGTGGTCAACGGCTACGACGAGAGGGAGCTTTCAAGAATAATCGACAGCTACGGCGAGGAGCGGTACGCAAAGAATATAGCGAGGAAGATATGTGCGTCCCGCGAAGACGCTCCGATAAAATCCACCCTCGAGCTTGCGGATATCATAAAGAGCGCGATACCTGCCAAGAACAGGCGCGAGGGACCTCATCCCGCAAAGCGCACCTTTCAGGCGTTGCGTATAGAGGTAAACGGCGAGCTCGACGTGATAGGCGAGATGATAAGCGGAATGTTTCCGCTTCTTTCACCGGGCGGAAGAATGGCTATAATAACCTTCCATTCTCTCGAGGACAGAATCGTAAAGCACGCCTTCCTTGAGCTCACAAAGGGCTGTGAGTGTCCGCCGGACTTTCCGGTGTGCGTGTGCGGAAAAAAGCCGCAGGGAATCATAATAACGAAAAAGCCGGTGCTTCCGGGCGAAAAGGAACTCGAAGAAAATCCCCGTTCGAGAAGCGCAAAGCTCAGAGTGTGCGAAAAAATATGACAATAAATTGAAAAGGAGACAGAAAAATGACGTCAAACTCCGGAACCGAATACATAAATCTCAAAAAGGCAAAATACAATAGAATTATGAGAGAAGCCGCATCACAGACCGAAAACCGTGTGACTGAAAGAGCTGTATACACGAATAACGGCGGAGCGGCGGTAAAGAAACAGTCATCGGTTCCGCTCAGCCGTGAATACGGCGCAAGAGATTTTGCGGGAGACGTCGCAGACGAGCTTATCGGCGCATACGCCAAAAGCAGAAAAGAAGCCGCGAGAAGAAGGGCAAACGCTCCGGTGTACGTTAAAAAGTACGTCAGGGAGAAGAAGGCTTTCCCCATATCGGTAATTGCCTACATAGTAATCTTTTCCGCACTGCTCATGTTCCTTGTGCTCGGAAACACCAAGATAAACGAAGCAACCCTCCGCGCTGACGCCCTCAAGAGCGAAATCGCCGCTGAGACCGCAAAAGCCGACATACTCAACTCCCGTCTCAGCCAGAGAAACGACGTTACCTACATTGAGGATTATGCGGTAAACGTTCTCGGAATGGTAAAGTCGACCGACGTATCAAAGAGATATGTAAGCATATCGGGAGAAGACAAAGTGGTAGTCGGAGGAAATGTAAACTATTGATAAGCGGCTTTTGCCGTTGGTAAAATGCCGGGCGGTGCGAAAGGAAGGTCATTATATTGCTTAACAAGGATATTAAGCGCCCCATGCTCATTCGGGGAATGGTGGCAATGCTCGTTTTCGTACTGCTTGCCATAGCGCTCGGCGCAAGGCTTTGGTATCTTCAGATAGTCGAAGCCGATAAGTACAAAACAGGCGCTTTTGAACAGTATACGACAGAAATACCCATAAGCCCCAAAAGGGGCGTTATTTACGACCGTAACATGACGGCTCTCGCTGTCAGTGCTACGGTTGAAACCGTTTTTATATCCCCTTACGAAATTGCCAAGCAGAACGAAAACGTGGACGACGACAAAAAGGTGGATATAGAAGCTCAGAAGATAAAGATAGCAGATTTTCTCTCGGAGACGCTGGAGGTCGACAGGCAGGAGATACTTACCCGAATGACCAAGACAAACTCCAAGTATCAGATAATCAAGAAGAAGGTCGAGAGGGATACCTGCGACAAGATACGCGTATTCATAAACGAAAACGACATCGTCGGCATACACCTTGAGGAGGACACCAAGCGCTATTATCCCTACGGGAACCTTGCGTGCCATGTAATAGGCTTTACAAACGCCGATAACGAGGGAATATACGGTGTTGAATCGTATTATGAAAACTATCTCAAGGGCAGCTCCGGAAAGATAGTGACCGCTCAGAACGCAAAGGGCAAGGATATGCCCTTCAAATACGAGAGCTACGTCGAGGCGGAAAACGGCACGAACGTCGTTTTGACCATAGACTGGCAGGTACAGTCCATACTCGAAAAGAACCTCGAGATCGCCCTTCGCGACAATAAGGCGCAGAACAGAGTTTTCGGAATAATAGTCGACGTAAACACCATGGAGATACTCGCCATGTCCACAAAGCCCGACTACGATCTCAACGATCCGTACACGCTCGACGAGATTTCACAGGGAAAGCTCGACGCATTCGAGGGCACGGACGAGGAGAGAAGGGCATACAGAAGCGCGCTTCTCGAGGGACTTTGGAAAAACAAGATTATAACCGAGCCGTACGAGCCTGGCTCGACGTTCAAGCTCATAACGAGCGCAATGGCGCTTGAGGAAAACGTCGTGAGCGACACCGATACCTTCTATTGCTCGGGCTCAAAGAATATAGGCGGATATACCATCAACTGCCACAAAAGGGGCGGACACGGTGTAGAAAATTTCGAGGAGGGACTTCAGAATTCCTGCAACCCCGTTTTCATGGAGCTTGCGGAAAGAGTGGGCAAGGAGAGATTTTACAGCTATTTTGAGGCGTACGGCCTTACGGAAAAGACGGGAATAGACCTTGCAGGAGAGGTCGGAAGCATCTATCACACCGATATAAACCAATTCAATCAGACCGAGCTTGCCGTATACTCATTCGGTCAGACCTTTAAGATAACGCCGCTCCAGCAGATAAGAGGCGTATCTGCCGTTGCGAACGGCGGAAAGCTCCTGAAGCCTCACATAGTAAAGGAGCTCGTTGACGACGACGGAAACGTAATAAAGACTTTTGACACCACGCTCGTGAGAAGGGTTAACTCCGAAGAGACTTCAAAGACCATAATGACCTACCTCATGAACGGCATAAACATAGGCTCCACAAAGAACGCTTACGTAAAGGGATACAATATAGGAGCAAAGACCGGAACGTCACAGAAGAGGGATAAAGAGGGAAATCTCTATATCGGCTCGTGCGTGGCATTTGCGCCTGCGGACGATCCTCAGATAGCAATACTCATAGGTATCGACGAGCCTTCAAACGGCGAGTACTACGGCGGAACCATAGCGGCCCCCGTCGTCTCATCGGTACTCACAGAAGTGCTTCCTTATCTCAATATCGAGCCATCGATAACAGAGGACATGATATCCTCCATGGACGTAGCCGTAGCGGATTACAGGACTCTCAGCGTGGAGAGCGCAAAGCAGCTCGCATCAAACGCCGGATTCTCCACCAAGGTGATAGGAAGGGGAGACGTAGTTACCGAACAGCTCCCGAGATACGGCGGAAAGATACCGAACGGCGGAATTGTTATCCTGTACACGGATAATGAGGCGCCTTCGGAGACGGTGACAGTACCCGACGTCAAGAATTACACCCCTGCGGCGGTAAACAGATACCTCATAAACTCAGGGCTGAACGTAAAGATGGAGGGCGCATACAGAGAGAGCCTCGACGGAGCTATCGCCGTAAAGCAGTCTCCCGAAGCGGGAACGCTCGTCAAGCCCGGCACGGTCGTCCAGGTCGAGTTCAGACACATGGATACGACCGACTAAAATACAGGAATATCCTTTAATCAAAGGAGAAATACTTATGAATATGATACTCGTTATATCCATCCTCGTCTGCTTTGCCGCAGCTGCGGTGCTTGCAAAGCTCTTCATACCCGTTCTCAAAAGCGTTAAGATGGGGCAGAAGATACTCGATATAGGTCCGAGGTGGCACAAATCAAAAGAGGGCACGCCTACAATGGGCGGACTGTTCTTTATCGTACCGGTCATAATAGTCGGCGTGTGCGTCGGAATAATCGAAAACAGCAGTGTCATATTCATTCATCTTGCGTTTATCCTGTTAAACGGCGCTATCGGATTTATAGACGATTACGTAAAGTTCTTCAAAAAGCAGAACAAGGGACTGTCCGCAAGCCAAAAGATGTTTTTGCAGTTTGCGGCGGCGGCGCTGTATATATTTGTCCTTCGAATAACCGAAAATATAGATACCGTAATAAAGCTGCCCTTTACGAGCGCAACCTTTGAACTGCCTTTTGCGGCATATTGTATCCTCGCAATAATAGGCATAGTCTTTACGGTAAACAGCGTGAACCTCACGGACGGCATCGACGGCCTTGCCTCAAGCGTGACGGCGGTCGTAATGATATTCATGGCGGTGCTTTGCTATAAGACACAGAACATTGCCGGAATAACCGTCGCCGGCTGCATAATAGGCGGAACGCTCGGCTTTCTCGTATATAACTTCCACCCGGCAAAGGTGTTCATGGGGGACACAGGCTCGCTGTTCTTAGGTGCGGCGGTAAGCTCGATGGCGTTTATCCTCGACTGTCCGCTCCTTCTGATATTTGCCGGAATAATGTACTACATCGAGTCGTTCTCGGTAATGATACAGGTAACGAGCTATAAGCTCACCAAAAAGAGGGTGTTCAAGATGACGCCCATACACCACCACTTCGAGATGAGCGGCTGGTCGGAAGTAAAGATAGTCATAGTATTCTCGATAATTGCGGCGATCTTCAGCGCAGTGGGATGCTTTGGATTTTTGCCGGTACTGTAAGAAAAATGCCTGAAATATATTGAAAGGGGTAATGAGCGTGAACGAAGAGACTTCTCGCAGCAAGAGCGGACAAAGCGCTTCGGACGGGCGTGAGAGCGCACACCGCAAGCAGATGAAAAAAGCTACGCCGAAGAGAAGAATGATAGTTCAGCTCGTCTCGGGCGTTGACAGACCGTTTCTCGTAACGATAATACTTCTTCTGTGCCTCGGCACGGTCATGGTATTCAGCGCGAGCTACCCTTACGCCAATGCAAACTTCAACGGAGACAGCTATCATTTTGCCATAAGACAAGTAATTTTTGCTGTTATAGGGCTTATAATTATGGCAATAATAGCGAGGTCAAAGTACTTTGATTACCATTTTCTCAGAAAGATAGCAAAGCCTGCTCTCGTAATATCAATTATACTTCTCGCAGGCGTTCTCGTGTTCGGTCAGAGCTACAGCGGAGCAAAACGCTGGTACTCGCTCGGTCCGCTGAATCTTCAGCCGTCCGAAATAGTTAAATTCACGCTCGTCCTGTTCTTTGCCGACTACGCTGACAGGTACGCCGACAAGATACGCCAGAGAGGAAGCCTTTCAAGCGTGTTCACCGTCGTGCTGCCCTTTGGAATAATAGGTGCTGTTGCCGCAGCGGCGGTATTGTTTATAGACAATAAGGTTCTCGGCTTTGCCGTAGCGCTTATCTTCTTATTTATGGCGCTTTTGCAGATGCGTCTGTCGAACATGAAGGAGAAAGCCCCGGCTTTCTATTACGGCATTCTTCCGTACCTCATACTTCTCGTGATAGTCGGAGTGCTTATGTACCTCCAGCCACATATGTCGGGACTTATCATAATGGCGGCGATAACATTTGCCATGATGTTCATGGGCGGAACAAATATATTCTATCTCATAGGCGGAGGAGCACTCGGCGGAATTGCAATGTTTGTGCTCGCAATGACCATGGGACACTCATCGGCGCGAATAAAGATATGGAGAGATCCTTTCGAATACCTCCTCGGAGAAGGCTGGCAGCCTGCTCAGTCGCTGTACGCAATAGGCTCAGGCGGATTCTGGGGCGTCGGATTCGGAAACAGCCGCCAGAAGCACCTTTACCTTCCCGAGCCGCAGAACGACTATATCTTCTCGATATGGTGCGAGGAAATGGGCTTTATAGGAGCAATGCTCGTTATATGCGTTTTCCTTTTCTTTATATACAGAGGCATACTCATAGGACTTCGTGCGCCCGACCGGTTCAGCTCACTGCTTGTCATGGGTATAATAATGCACGTAGGTCTGCAAATGATACTTAATATTGCAGTAGTTACCAATTCTCTCCCAAGTACCGGTATATCACTCCCATTCTTCAGCTACGGCGGAACATCACTGCTGATACTGCTTGCGGAAATGGGAGTGGTACTGTCGGTATCCCGCTACTCGTCTCTTGAAAAAACGTAGCGGCGAAATTTCGACGAATTTTGCACGATTGTTATGATAATATAATGGAGGAACGTTATGAGAGTACTTGTCAGCGGCGGAGGAACAGCGGGACACATAAACCCTGCGCTTGCCATTGCCGATAAAATAAAGTCGATGGAGCCGTCTTCCGTAATAGAATATGTTGGAACGCCAAGCGGCATGGAGAATCAGCTCGTGCAAAAGGCAGGTTATAAGATACACCACGTCGAAGTAAGAGGCTTCAAGAGAAAGCTGACGGTAAAGAACATAGACGCCGCGGTAAAAGCGGTGACCTCCGTACAAAAGGCAAAAAAAATTATTAAAGAGTTTAAGCCCGATTTAGTTATAGGCACGGGCGGATACGTAAGCTGGCCGGTGGTAAAGGCGGCTTCAAAGATGGGCGTTCCGACTCTCATTCACGAGCAGAACGCCGTTCCCGGCGTTACTACAAAAATGCTGTCGAAGTTTGCCGACAGAGTTATGATAAGCTTTGAGAGCTCAAGACAGTATTTCGACTGCGATAAGGATAAGATAATTCTCGTGGGAAATCCGGTGTCCGAGGAAATGCTCGGCAAGGATAAGAAAAAGGAAAGGGAAGCCCTCGGCATCTCACCCGATAAGACCGTAATCCTCTCGGCAGGCGGAAGCCTCGGCGCGAGAATGGTAAACGAATCCGTCTACTATCTGATTGAAAACTACTCGACAAAGAATGATTCCGTAATACATTTCCACGCAACCGGCAAAGGCGGCTTTGAAGAGCAGGCGGCACTGTACCGTGCGATAGGCTTTGCCGATAGGGACGAAGAAACCCTCGAAAAAGACGGCGTCACGGTAAAAAAGTACATATATAATATGCCGTCCCTTCTCACGGCGTCGGATATCGTCGTCTGCAGAGCCGGAGCAATGACACTTGCGGAAATTGCGGCTATGCAGAAGGCGGCGGTCATAATTCCCTCACCGAATGTAACGAATAATCATCAATACAAGAACGCAAAGACTCTTGAGGACGGCGGCGCGGCCGTCGTCATAGAGGAAAAGGACCTCACAGGAGAAAAGCTCCTCGAAAAGGTGAAGAAATACGCAGAAGACACAAAATGGCGAGAGGAAACCGAAAAAAACATAAAGAAATTCGCTTTTACGGATACGCTTGACAGAATTTACGAGCTTGTAGGCGAAGTTACCGAAAATAAAAAGGCGTGAATCGCTATGGATGAAAAGAAGAGAGACGGTTCTCAGAATAAAGAGCACGGCAAAACGCTTCAGCAAGTAAAGAAGAGCCGAAAAAAGGACAGGCGCAAAAACAGATTTTTCGCGGCGGAGGCAGTGGTTATCATTGCGATAGTTGCCTTGTGGATATTCTTTACAAAGCTCCTTGTAATACGCAGCTTTGAAATACGCGGAAATTACGAGCATACAGAGCAGGAAGCGATACTTGCGGCTCACAGCATAGGCCTTTCGGAAGGGGACAACCTCTTCGGGTTCGACAGGAGCAGCGCCGAGCTTGCCGCAAAATACAATCTTCCCGAGTATGATTCGGTGAAGATACGTTACAGCCTCCCGGGAAAAATAGTTTTTGAGGTGGCGGAAGCTGTCCCCGTAATGTTTACTACTCTCGGCGACGAGGCGTACCTGCTCTCAAAAGGGCTCAGAGTCACCTCCCGTGAGACGGATATGTCAAAGGTAGAGGCGCTCGCACTCAAAAAAGTATACATGAGCGGAATAGAAAAGTGCGTGGCAGGGGATTTTCTCGAGACTTCAAACGGCACTGACGAAATACTGAAAGACCTCTACGCCGTACTCGAGGAGGAGGGCATAGCGCCGGAGGTATCCGAGATAAACGTACAAAATAAGTTCAATATAGAGTTTTTGTATAAACAGCGCTTTACCGTAAGGCTCGGAAACGCAGAGAATTTCACGGTAAAGATACGCTTTATGAAATCCATATCCGAAAAGCTGTACGAAACGGCAAACGGATATATCGACGTCTCGGACGACGATCTGAGGGAAGGGTACTACAAGCCGTATCAATAAACTTGAAAATATGAATTTGTAAAAAAAGTGTTAACATCCCCGCTTTTTAAAAAAAACACTTGCAAAACATAGATAAAAAGTTTATTATATATATGTGTTTATGTATCTATGGGATACTGTACCTATATTGCGGATAATAATAAAAATGACGATAAAACAGGAGGAAAGCAAAATGAATTTCGATTTCGACGAAAACTACGAGTCCGGCGCCAATATTAAGGTCATAGGTGTAGGCGGAGCCGGTAACAACGCACTCAACAGAATGGTTGAGGAAAACGTAAAGAGCGTTGATTTCATTGCGGTAAATACGGATATGCAGGCGCTCAAGCACTGTGCAGCGTCCACTAAGATACTTATAGGCGAAAAGCTCACCAAGGGCAGAGGCGCAGGCGCAAACCCCGAGGTAGGCAAGAACGCCGCTGAAGAGACTATTGACGACATTAAGAAAGTCCTCGACGGAGCCGACATGGTGTTCGTCACCGCCGGCATGGGCGGCGGCACCGGTACGGGAGCTGCTCCCGTTATCGCAAAGCTCGCAAAGGATATGGGTATACTTACCATTGGCGTAGTTACCAAGCCCTTCGGCTTTGAAGGCCCCAGCAAAATGGCTAAGGCAGAGCAGGGAATTGCCAACCTCAAGCAGAGCGTTGACTCCATCATAATCATACCTAACGAAAGACTCAAACTCGTATCCGAAACCGGCAAGATAACCATACTCAACGCATTCAAGGTAGCCGACGACGTGCTTCGCCGCGGCGTACAGAGCATAACCGACCTCATCAATAAGGTAGCGGTAGTAAACCTCGACTTCAACGATGTTTCCGCTATAATGAGAAACGCAGGTCTCGCTCACATGGGAGTTGCGTCCGCACAGGGCAAGGACAAGGCGGAGATCGCCGCAAAGGCTGCTATCTCGAGCCCGCTGCTTGAGACTGCCATAACCGGAAGCAAGGGCATCATCATCAACTTCACCGCCGCTCCCGATATCGAGCTCGACGAAATCGACTATGCAGCAAACGTTATCAGGCAGGAAGCAAATCCCGACGCAAATATCATCTTCGGTCTTGCATTTGATCCCGAGCTTGAGGACGAGATACGCATAACCCTCGTCGCTACCGGCTTTGACGCCGAAAAGAACGACGTTAAGACGGTAAACAAGCCTCTTATAGAAAAGACTCCCGAAGAAGAGAGCATCTTTTCTTCGAGAAGTTCCCTGAAGCCTAAGGAAGAAGAGAGCGAGAGCAGCGACGATTTTGCAAGCGCACTGAATATAAGCGCCAGAACTACGACACCAATTTCTGATAAAAACACAACGGCTGCGGTTATCCGCAGCCGTTTAAATTACAGACAACCCGCCGTTTTGAGGCGGGCTTTTCTGTACTGTGGTACTTTTTCAAGAAAAGCACATAAAACGCTTCTTCTCTTACACAAGAATTTTTTGAGCCGCAAACAGCGGCACAAAAAAACAGACCGCTGACTTGTGCTCTGTCAGCGGTCTGAATGCTGTTTTCACAGCCTTTCGTTATGTGTTATGACATTAAACTATATATTTTTCCGTTCTTCCGAG
>CAJOMW010000030.1:0-15000 GCA_905235695.1 uncultured Clostridia bacterium
TATTTTATTAAATCAGAACAAAAAATAAGCCGCATTAAAAAATGCGGCTTAATATTAAAAATACGATTATGTCATGCAAGATACGGCTTCAAGCTCTCAGGTATCTTTTCAACCTCGATAGACGCTGTCATCGTGAAGTTTATGCTCTGAGAATCGAGAAGGGGAGTTATCTTCTGTGCGAACTTCTCAAAGCCCTCGACGTCGTTCTTGCAAATCTTGAGCGCCGAGTCGATGAAGAGGTCGGTAAGGTCGTAGTCGCTTGCCAGAATTCCGCAGATAAAGCCGTAGAGCCTTTCCCAGTCGTTTATGGAATAGGTGTCGATGTTGATGAGCCTTGTCTGCGAATTTATTTCATGTATGAGCTTAGTGCCGGATTCGATACAGACAACGTTTCCCTTGGTGACTTTCTGAGCTTGGTTTACCATTTCCACCAAATTCTTTGTCTTTCCCGAGCCTTTGAGCCCTGCAAAAATCTTGAGCATAATATATGATCTCCTTTTCAATATTTTAGCGTCCGGACATTCCTTCCACCACATATATAATACACTTTTTTTGCCGTAATGTCAATATGATTTTGAATTACTTAAGCATAAATATACAAATTGTTTTAATTTGCCGTCCGTCAGCCTCTCTCGTCTATCGGAACGTAATCCCTGATTACGTGGCTCGTCTTGTAGGCAGGTCTGATTATCCTGCCGCCGGTGAGTATTTCTTCTATTCTGTGAGCGCACCAGCCGGCAACGCGCGCAGTCGCAAAGAGCGGTGTGAAGAGCTCCTCGGGTATGCCGAGCATACGGTAAACGAGTCCGGAGTACATATCTACGTTCGCGCACATGTACTTGTTGTTCCCGGTCACTTTTTTGAATATGCCGGGCGTCAGCTCCTCTATCTTTTGCAGCAGCTCGAACTCCTCGATAAAGCCCTTTTCCTCTGCAAGCCCCTTGGCGCATTTCTTGAGGGTGACGGCGCGGGGATCCGATTTTGTGTATATTGCGTGTCCCATGCCGTATATGAGGCCGCTTCCGTCGCCTGCCTGCTTGCTCAGTATCTTTTCGAGATAATTTGCTACTTCCTCGTCGTCCTTCCAGTCGCGGACGTTATTCTTGATGTCCGTAAACATCTGATCGACCTTTATGTTCGCACCGCCGTGCTTAGGTCCTTTAAGCGAGCCTATCGCCGCGGATATGGCGGAATATATATCGGTATTTGTCGACGAGAGGACTCTGCATGAGAAGGTGGAGTTGTTGCCGCCGCCGTGCTCTGCGTGGAGTACGAGGCACAGGTCGAGAAGTCTCGCTTCCTTTTCGTTAAACGTAACGTCCTTGCCGACTATCCTCATGAAGTTCTGTGCGCACGAGAGACCGGGCAGCGGACGGTGCAGCAGAAGGCTGTCCTGGTCGAAGATGTGCTTCTTTACCGAGTATGCATGAGCCGCTATTATCGGCAGTCTTGCGATGAGCTGTATGCTTTGGCGAAGCTGATTTTCGAGCGACAGATCCTCTGGGTTCTCGTCGTATGAGTAGAGCGACACTATGGCGGACTGCAGCTTGTTCATTATGTTCGGAGAGGGAGCCCGCATTATAACGTCCTCGGTGAAGCTTGCGGGGAGAGAGGCGTATTCCGAAGAGAGTGTCTTGAACGCCTCGAGCTGTTCTTTTGTGGGGAGCGTGCCGAAAAGGAGTATGAACGAACACTCCTCAAAGCCGTATCTGTTCTCCTTTACGTATGCTTCAACGAGCTTTTCCACGTCGTAGCCCCTGTAATACAATTTTCCCTCTTCGGGAAATTTTTCACCTTCGTTTAAAACATATCCGTGAACGAGACTGAGGTTCGTAACTCCTGCCACGACGCCGCTTCCGTCCGCATTTCTGAGACCTCTTTTTACGTTTGCGTTTTCAAAAACACTTGACGGTATATTGTAGCTCTTTTTGCATATTTCCGATAGTTTGAGCAAGGTTTCGGAATAATTATTCATAAAGCCTCGTCCTTTCTTAATATAATTTACTGAAAATACACTTTCTCGCCGCCGATAACCAAAAAATCCGATATTTTCATTTAATATAGGAGTATTGTATCATAAAAAAACATAAAATGCAAGAGGTAAATTTAAATTATGCAAAAAAATCTCAAGTTCTCAAAATTCAGCAGGCTCAAAACCGCTTTTTTTGCGATTGCGGCACTGGCGCTTTTCATATTGTCTGCAAATGCGCTTATTCTGCCGAAAACACAGAATAAAACAGAGAGCGGCGCACATTCGTCCACAATTTACAAACGCCTTGAAAATCTTTCTGCGGAAATCGGAGAGCAATCGCCGCCATCCGAAAAAATGAATAATTCGGTTTACAAAAATTCAAACGCATACAAAAACGCCGACGGAACTTTTAATATATCGAAGATATCGGTATACGATGCGCAGACGGGAAAAGTGAGGGATATGGATCTCGAGTACTATACGCTGTGTGCGCTGATAGCCGAAATGCCGCAGTCTTTTGAATCGAGCGCACTCATGGCGCAGGCGGTGGCGTGCAGGACTTTCGCCGTTCGCAAGGTATACGAGGGCAAAAAGCACAGCGGCGCTGACGTCTGCACGGATTTTTCGCACTGTCAGAGCTTCAGGGATGCGGAGAGCGCGGATTACGACATTCAGAAGGCAGTCGATGCGGTGAATGCGACGAGGGGCATTATTGCGACATTTGGCGGAGAGCCGATAGTGGCGGCGTATCATGCATCAAGCGCGTTTTATACCAAATCGGGCAGCGATGTGTGGGGCGGCGAGACCGAATACCTTGTATCCGTCGCCGCACCGGAGAGCCTCGACGACATCTCTTTTACCGTAAGATACGCAAGCGATGAAGTGAGATCCAAGCTGAAGAAGACCGGACTTAACGGCGGCATCAGCTTTATATCCGACCGTGACGGCTTTTTGCAGTATGCGACGGACGGAGTAAGCACAGTAACTCCGAGAGAATTGAAAAACGCGCTCGGACTTCGCTCGGACGTCGTAAAAGTGAGCGAGGACGGAAAAGATACCGTCTTTACGACCTACGGCTACGGGCACGGAGTCGGAATGAGCCAGTACGGAGCGAACGCCCTCGCAGAGCAGGGCTATGACTTTTACGAGATTCTTAAATATTATTATACGGGCATAGGCTTTGCCTTTATAAAAAGCTGAAAACAGAGGATAATAATCAAAAATGCGGAAAACAGAGAAAAAAGCCGTGAAAAAACGTGAAAAACGTACCTAAAAGGCAAATAAGAAAAAGAGAAGGCGACTGCCTTCTCTGATATTGTGCCTTGCGGCTTTGAAATGACATAACGCAAAAGCTCTTGTGCCGAATTGTTTAATATTTTTGTATCTCTATTGCAAAAATAGAGATTTTACTGTATAATGTAAGTGTATATTGAGGGATTTTGACGAAAAACAGGATATTCTGACACTTTGCACGGAGGTGCACCGATGAACTACGGTCCCGATAACAATAATAACAACCAAAAAGAACTTGTGAATATAACTGCCGAAGAAAAAAAAGAGGCGGAAAGCAAAAAGCGAAAGAGCGGAAGGCTTGCCGCAGTCCTTTCGCTGCTGACGGTCGCAGTCTTTGCCGCAGCGGCAATGACTATATTCTCGTTTATCGGCAAAAAAGCCGATGTTGAGACGAGCGCCAAGGAAGATGCGGTGCCGACCGGCGCAAACATTATCAGAAGCGATGGAAACGAGGAGATGCGCGGCGTCTGGATAGCGTCGACATTCAACATAAACTATCCGTCAAAGCCGGGGCTTTCCGAGAGCGAAATGAAGGAAGAGATCGACGAAATAGTCGAAAATGTGAAAAAGGCAAATCTCAACGCCATATTCTTTCAGGTGAGACCTGCCGCCGACGCGCTCTATCCCTCAGAGATATTCCCGTATTCAAAGTATCTTACCGGAACTCAGGGCGAGTCTCCCGATAATGACTTTGACAGTCTCGCATACATAATAGACAAGGCATCGGAAAACGGCATAGAGGTACATGCGTGGGTAAATCCGTACAGAATTACAACGGAGCCTTCCGACGAAGGTGAGCTGTGCGACAGCAGTCCTGCCGTCCTTCACCCCGAATATACCGTAAAATACGCCGACGGAAAGACCTATTTCAATCCGGGACTTCCCGAGGTGAGACAGCTTGTAATAGACGGCGTAAGGGAGATAGCCGAGAATTATCCGAATATATCCGGCATACACTTTGACGACTACTTTTATCCGTATCCGTCCGGCGGAGCGGAGTTTGACGATGAAGCGGCGTATGCGGTGTACGGCGGCGGCATGGACAAGGCCGACTGGCGCAGAGAAAACGTAAATGCGCTCGTAAAGGGAGCGTATGACGCCGTAAAAGAGGTAAATCCCAACATACGCTTTGGAGTATCGCCTTTCGGAATATGGGCAAATGCCGGCTCAGACACGCCGGTAAACGGAAGCGTAAGCTCCGGATTTGAGGCGTACAGCTCGCTCTACTGCGACGCCCTCGCATGGGCAGACGGCGGATATGTGGACTACCTTATTCCGCAGATATATTGGAGCTTTTCGACCTCGTCCGCTCCGTTTGACAACATAGCAAGGTGGTGGAATGCCGCACTTGACGGGACCGGCGTTGACCTTTACATAGGACACGCCGCATTTAAGGCGGCAGACTACCCGGACAACGAGATGGGAATACAGGTCGAATTTGCGAGAAATCTCATAAGCTACCGCGGAAGCGTGTACTGCGGATATGAGGACATAAAGAACAATACTTGCGGACTTATGGACAAGATAGCGTCCCTCAACGAAGAGCCGGTAACTTATTCTTATGACGGCTTGTCGGACACGGCGTCCGTCTTGACGCCTGCGAACAACTATCAGTCGTCTTCGTCGACAGTATCCCTTGTCGGCTCGTCCGACGTAAATTATCCTCTTACCGTAAACGGCGAGAAAATTTCAAGGACAAAGAGCGGACTGTTTTCGTACTACACGACGGTAGACGCCGGTATAAACGTCTTTACCCTCGAGCAGAACGGCGTCAGGACTACGCACAACATAAACTATAAGACTACGAAAAACGATGCGCCGTCCGCGAGCTCATCAAACAATCTCGGAGCGATGAAGATAACTGACGTTGTACCCTCCGGCGAGGCGTGGCTCATGAAGGGCGACACGCTGAAAATAAGCTGCATAGCCCCGGGCGGAAGCGAGGTCGTTGCGAAGATAGGCGGCATGAGCGTCGTACTGAAGCCCACGCTCAATACCGTTTCAAACCTAAAATATGTAAGAGAGATATATTCCGGAGAGATAACCCCGTCGAATTTTGCAGGTGATGGTGAAATCGTGCCGCTCGGCACTCTGAAGATAACCGCAACTCTCGGCGAAGAATCCGTAACTTCTCAGGGCGGACTCATAAAGCAGATGGGCGAAAAGGCGCTCGTCTACGCCGAAATAACAAAGGACTATACGCGCCTCAGACTTTCGCCGTCCTCCTCGTTCTACGATGAGTATACGCCTGCTTCCCCAGGTCTATGCGACTATGTAAAGGGACTTTACGGCAGCTACTACAAGCTCTCCTTCGGAGCGTACGTATCGGCGGAAAACGTAAAGATAGTTGAGGGAATTGAGCTGAATCAGAACAAGGTGCTCGACGTAAAAGTAGCGGTAAACGGCATGGACACCATAAACAACAAGAACAATTTTACCGACGTGACCTTCCGCTGTCTTGAAAACGTGCCGGCAAACGCCGTCGCATCCGACGACGTCATAAATATTACGTTCTATAACACCGATTCGTCGCTTATACCGCTGCCGGAGGTAGAGGCAAATCCCATCGTCTCATATGTAAAGGCAGTCGCCATAGACGACACCACGCTCAGGTACACCGTCGTTCTGAAAGATAAGCTGAATATGTACGGGTACAACGTCATATACGAGAACGGCAACATAATTCTTCGCCTTAATAATCCGCAGTCGCTGTCATCCGATCCCGAAAAGCCCCTTGCAGGAAAGACGATCGTCGTCGATGCGGGACACGGCGGAAACGACTCCGGCGCACTCGGGTGCGGAAATGTAAACGAGGCGGCGCTCAACCTTGAAGAGGCGCTCTATCTGCAAAAGGAGCTTGAGGCTCTCGGTGCAAATGTCATCATGTCAAGAACCGAGGACGTGACCTTTGTGCTTGAAGACAGGACGGTATTCCTCGCTGAGATAAATCCCGATATGGCTATATCCATACACCAAAATTCGGTAGCCTCTTCCGCCAACGCCCAGAAGGCGAGGGGATTCCTCGGTCTATACTGTGCGGAAAGCGGAAAACTGCTCGCAAAGACCGTATCCTCAACCGTCTCCGAGCAGCTCAACCGCTACGAGCGCCCGTATTCGTATCAGATGCTCGCCGTAGCGAGAAACCACCGCTTCCCGTCTGCTCTCTGCGAGATGTGCTTTATATCCAATATCGAGGAATACGAGTGGTCTATAACTCCCGGAAACACCGAGAGGAGCGCAAAGGCGCTTGCCGACGGTATCCTGAACTACTATAAGGCACAGGAGGCTTACCTTGCGTATTGACAAAAAGAAAAACGCACATATATGTGCATCGAGACTTGAGAAAAAATACCCGGACGCCGTCTGCTCTCTCGATTATGAGACGGATCCGTGGAAGCTGCTGGTCATGTCACGCCTTTCGGCTCAGTGTACCGATGCGAGGGTAAATATAGTGTCCAAGCCTCTGTTTGAGGCGTTCCCTGACGTGTACGCCATGGCGAAGGCGGATACGGCGGACATAGAGAAGATAATATTTCCCTGCGGACTTTACAAGACCAAGGCGCGTGATATAAGCAGGATGTGTAATCAGCTTATAGAAAATTACGGTGGTAAAGTGCCGGACACGATGGAGGACCTTCTCAGCCTTTCGGGAGTTGGCAGAAAAATAGCGAATCTCATTCTCGGGGACGTCTTCGGCAAGGGCGGAATAGTTGCCGACACGCACTGCATAAGGATATCGAACAGGCTCGGACTTGCCGACAGTACAAATCAGGTGATAGTCGAGAGGGAGCTTGATGCGCTTATCCCGAAGGAAAATCAGTCGGATTTCTGCCACAGGCTTGTCCTTTTCGGACGTGATATCTGCTCGGCGAGAAGCCCGAGGTGCGAAGAGTGCTTCCTTAGGGATATTTGCCCTGAGATTAAGAAAGCGAAATAAATACAATAAAATAAAGTCCGGCTGAGCGCATCAGCCGGATATATTTTTCACTTTTTCCCGAACAGCGAAAATCCCTTTTTCTCATAAGGCTCGCATTTCATGCCCGTCATCCTGTATCCCGCTTCTTCGATGACCTCTCTGAGCTTTGCCTCGTCAACAGGCTCCTTTGCTATTATCTCGGTCGTGTTTTTTTCGTGGTCGGACGTGACTTCCTTTGCGCCAAACGCCTTTTTTACGGCTTCACTGACGTGATTTTCGCAGTTGCGGCACATCATTCCCTCGACTGTGGCGGTTATCTTTACCATCTTTGTCTTCTCCTTATACAAATAGTATTTACTCTGCCGTTCACCTTATGATAGCATTTTTTTGCGGGATTGTCAACAATATAAGCCTTATAAACAAAACGAAAAGGTTCGACAGCCTTTTTAAATTTAAATTCATCCGAGCGGCGGACATGCGCCGACGCTCGGATACCTATATGTTTGCGAGTGTCACCGCTCACAGAGCGGTGGCGCGAAGGCGCGAGCGAACAAACATGTACTTGTCGAAAAACATGGTTTTTCGACAAAAGTAAATGCGCACGGATCATACCGTACGCATTTGTTTTCGCACTGCTTAGAAATTAGCCGTAGTGTTTCCGCCGGCATTCTTTGAGTTTATGCCCATGTTGTTCTCTACCGAGTTTGCCGCAGAGTCGACTGCGTTTCTCGCGCCGTCTATCGCATCGCCCACAGCTCCGTCTATGCCCATGTCGTTATTGTCTCTGTAATAGTCGCCGGTTCCGCCGTCGGCACTGCCGTTGTTGGTATTTACCTGTCCGTTGCCTGTCCTTGCGGAAGTGTTATCGGTGCTGCCCGTTCCGCAGGCGAAGAGGCTAACCGCAAAGAGTGCGCATATTGCAAGAATAACCGCCATTTTTACGTTTATTTTTCTCATCTTTTTCATAAATTTTGATGTTTCCTTTCAGATAATTGAGTCTGAAAATTCAGATCCGGACCTTTTGAGGTCTGCTATTATTTTTTCTCGAAGACGAGGCAATATTACAGTAATTTAATGCGTTCTTAGGATAATCTTAAGAAATTTGACATAATAATTACAATTTGTTATAATATAATGAAAGAAAAAACGAACGGAGGCAAACACATGATTTTTATTGATTCGCTCAAAAAATCGGGTTCTTCTTTTGTCAGGACTCTGAGGCGCTTTCCCGTTGCGGTCGCTGATTTTCTCCTCATATTTGCGGCTTTGCAGATAGTGCAGTGGTATGATTATCCGGCAAATTATGAAATTTTCTATAAGCTTATAACAGCGGCGTTTTTTGGCGCTTTCTTTTCGGTATTCATGCGTCTGCTGTACGAGAAGCGTGTTCTGAAGGTTTTGAGTGCGCCGGTTTGCGTTGTAACTCCGGTAGTCCTCGAGGCGCTTTTTTTCGCCATGCTCTGTCTTGTGAGCGAAAGCTATGCGCTGATGTCGTCGATAGGGCTTATCTCGGTGAGTGCGCTTATGTGCGTTTACATGCTGATGAAGGATGACGGTGATCACAGAGCAGTGCCGAACCTCGTCAAAAATACGGTGTTCTGCGGCTTTGTCATATCGGTGCTGCTGGTCGGCATAAGTATATGCGTTTTGGCGTTTACAACGCTGATTTTCAGCGACAATTCGGGAAATCTCTTTTTGACAGTAACGGAGCTTTTGTGGGTGATAGCTTTTCCGATAATGTTTATGACCTTCATACCTTTTGAGGGCGAGGAGTTCCCGATGCCGGCAAAGGCTTATAAGGCGACGGTGCTTTATGCGGAGCTTCCGGTATTTCTGCTCCTTATCGGAATACTTTACATATATTTCATAAAGATACTCGTACTTTTCTCGCTCCCATCGGGAAAGATAGACTGGTACGCAAGCTACGCCGGCGTTTTCTACATTCTGAATTATATGGGACTGAAGTACTATGAGGACAAAAACAAATTTGCCCGCTTTTTTGTAAGATTCGGCGGACTTCTCATGCTTCCGGTAGTCGCTGTGCAGTGCATAGCCGTCGGAGTGAGAGTGGCAAATTACGGACTTACGACCGCGCGCACGGCGTCTATTGCGTTTATCGTCGTAACGGTCGCCTTTATGGTAAGCTCGCTCGTCAAGGCGTTTGATATAAAGAAAGCTTTTCTGTTTTCCTCGGCACTGCTTCTCGTTCTGACGGTTTCGCCGCTGAATTTCATGAGCATACCCGTCTATCAGCAGAGTGCGGCGCTTAAAAATGTGCTGAGTAAGAATGGTATGCTTGACGGCGAAGCGATAGTTCCGAATGGGGACATTGTGGATGAGGACAAGGCGAAGATAATAAGCGCTTATGACTATTTGATGTATTATGCGCCGGATGAAATAACACCTTCATACATTGCCGAAACGCAGGCGAAAGCGTTTGAGGATGTTTTCGGGTTCGAGAAGAGCTATTACACGCTTTACGGCAATGAGGACAGGGACTATGGCAGAGATACCGAACCATACGATTATTACTACACCTTTTGTAACTACGACTTTTTAAAGCAGGAAGAATGGCGGGATATATCGGAATATGACGGGATCATATACACGAGCAAGACATACGACGAGGAAGAAGTCCCGTATATATTCTACACCGACGGGCAGGGCAGAACGAGAAGCTACAACGTCGATTTCATTGCGGAGTATCTGATAGAAAACTGCGCAGAAACAAATACCGGCGGATATTATAAGATAGACGAGGGGGCTTTTTCGCTCGATGACGATGTGGACTTTTACCTTTTGAACATGTATGTAGTACGCCATGGCGACAGCGAACCGTACGCCGAAGAGATAGAGGGATATTTTTTGGTGAAGGGCGAGAACCCGGCGGCGCTCTCAACCTCAGATACGGCGGAAAGTTAGGAGATCTTGCGAACGGCATCGGCATGGACGGCATAATAAAGTCAAATTTAAACGGCTCTGCGAGACAGAGCCGTTATTATTTTTTCTCATTCAGCCATCAAAAATACAGCCCCGCTTATGCGAGGCTGATATTTTGTACTTTTGTTTTATGAGCGGAGCGTTACGCCGAAATCGTGTTCAAGACCGCGCAGGATCTTGCTGACTATCTTGTCGCAGTCCGCATCTTCAAGCGTCTTTTCGCTCGAGCGGAGCGTTAAGCTGTACGCCATTGACTTCTTGTTCTCGCCGAGCTTTGCGTCTCTGTATATATCGAATATCTCGACGCTCTCGAGCATCTTTCCGCCGTACATCTTTATCGACTTCATAAGCTCGCCGCTTGTGAGCTCTTCGTCGCACACAAATGCGAGGTCGCGCTCTATCGCCGGGAACTTCGGGAGCGGCTTGTACTTCTTTTCCTCCGCCTCGGTTGCCAGGAGTGTCTCGGTATCGCAAACGCATGCATATACCGGAACGTCAAATCCGTAAGTCTTTGCAACATTCGGATGTATTTCTCCGAATACAGCGTATCTTACGCCGTCAGACGAAACGAGCTCGGCACATCTTCCGGGGTGGAAGTAGGGGAGGTCGGCAACGGCCTTTGTCTCGGTCTTTTCCGCTCCGAGTACGCCGCATACGCTCTCTGCAACGCCCTTCATGTTGTAGAAGTCGCCGCACTCATAGAAGGCTATGACGGTGGTGAGGCGCTCGTCGGGCTGCTCGCTGAAATCGCGCTTGATATATACCTTTGCGTTTTCATATATGGCGCAGGTCTTGTTGCGGTAGCGGCGGTTGGTGGCGAGCACTTCAAGCACGCTCGGCAGCGCAGTCGTTCTCATAATGCTCGTGTCTTCGCCGAGAGGATTTGAGATAACTACGGAATTTCTTTCGGGGGCGTCGGGCGCAAGTCCTATATTGTCATAGTATTTCGGACTGATGAAGGAATAGGTCTGTATTTCGGAAAAGCCGTGGAGCGTAAGGAGATTGTTGAGAGCAACTATGCTCTTTTGACGCTTGTTTCTTCCGCCGACAAGCGCCTCTGCCTTAAAGAGGGTGGAGGGTATCTTGTCGTAGCCGTATATTCTTATAACTTCCTCTGCAATGTCGTGCATACCTTCGAGGTCTGCTCTGTATGACGGGGGATAGAGCACGCCGTCCTCGAGCTTTATGTCGAGCCTCTTGAAGGTGTCGAGCATGGATTCGAGCGGAACGTCGGTGCCGAGAAATTCGTTTATCTTTTCCGGCTCGAACTTTATCTTGTTCTGCTCGGCCCTTGTCGGGTAAACGTCTATTATTCCCTTTACGACTTCCCCGGCGCCGAGCAGCTCTATAAGCTCGCAGGCGCGCTCGATGGCGGGCAGTGTGTTCTCTCTGTCAAGTCCCTTTTCGTATCTGCCGCTCGCCTCGGTGCGCATACCGAGGTCTCTCGCCGTAACTCTTACGGACGGACCGTTAAAGTTTGCGGACTCAAACACGATGGTCTTTGTCTCGGGGATTATCTCGCTGTTTTCACCGCCCATAACGCCGGCGACCGCAACAGCCTTTTCCGCATCGGAAATAACGAGCATTCTCTCTTCGAGATCTCTCTCTACGCTGTCGAGCGTCGTTATCTTCTCACCCTTGTGCGCACGGCGGACGACTATCTTTCCGCCCTTGAGGTAGTTGTAGTCAAAAGCGTGCATGGGCTGACCGTATTCAAGGCAGACGTAGTTAGTTATGTCGACAATGTTGTTTATCGGTCTTACGCCGCAGGCGCGAAGGCGCGCCCTGAGCCATTTCGGAGAGGGCTCTATCTTGATGTTTTCCACGACTCTTGCCGTGTATCTCGGGCAGAGGTCGGGGTCCTTTATTTCTACCGACAAATAATCGTCTATTGTCTTTTTATCGAACTTCTCGTTTACAACCGGAGTGTGCAGATGAAGCTCGGTCGCAAAGGAAGCGGCGGTCTCGCGTGCAAGTCCTATCATTGAGAGACAGTCGGGACGGTTGGAGGTTATCTCAAATTCCACAGCCGTATCGTTGAGGCAGAGGACGTCCTTTATGTCATCGCCGGGCTTGCAGTCTTCGTGGAGAAGGAAGATGCCGTTTTCGTCGGCGTAGGGGAAGTCGTTTAAGGTGAGTCCGAGCTCGCCGAGAGAGCAGAGCATACCGTTTGACGGAACGCCTCTGAGCTTGCCGGCCTTTATCTTTACACCGCCGGGAAGGGTGGATTCGTGGAGCGCCGCCGGCACCAGCTCGCCGGGCTTTACGTTCTGCGCACCGGTAACTATCTGCACGGGCTCGTCCTTGCCTACGTCCACCATGCATATCAGAAGGTGGTCGGAGTCGGGGTGCTTTTCTACGGATATGAGCTTTCCCACGACGACGTTGCTTATCTCTGCGCCGAGATTTTCATATCCCTCTACTTTTGATCCGGTAAGCGTCAGCTTGTCGGAGTATTCCTTGGGATCGAAGGACTCGCTGACGTAGTCCTTAAGCCAGTTCATTGATAATTTCATAATCCCTTACCTCCTTAAAACTGCCTGAGGAAGCGGACGTCGTTTTCATAGAGAAGACGCATATCCGAAATTCCGTATTTTGTCATAACTATTCTCTCGATACCCATACCGAACGCAAATCCCGAATATACCTCGGGATCTATTCCGCTCATGCGCAGAACGTTCGGGTGTACCATGCCGGCGCCCAGTATCTCGATCCAGCCCTCGCCCTTGCAGACGCTGCAGCCGCAGCCGCCGCATACAAAGCACGAAACGTCGACTTCGCACGACGGCTCCGTGAACGGGAAGTGGTGGGGACGGAATCTCAGCTCGGTCTTTCCGCCGAACATAGCCTTTGCGAACGTCTCGAGCGTTCCCTTGAGGTCCGCCATGGTTATGCCCTTGTCGACGACAAGTCCCTCACACTGGTGGAACATAGGCGAGTGCGTGGCGTCGACCGCATCGGAGCGGTAAACTCTGCCGGGGGAGATGATTCTTATAGGCGGCTCGTTTTGCTCCATGACGTGTACCTGTACGGTGCTGGTCTGTGAGCGCAGAAGCACCTTGTCGGTTATATAGAAGGTGTCCTGAACGTCGCGCGCGGGGTGAAATTCGGGGGTGTTGAGTGCGGTAAAGTTGTAGTAGTCGGTCTCGACCTCGGGACCTTCGGCGATGGTGAAGCCCATTCCGAGGAAGATGTCCTCCATCTGAGACTGTATCTTGGTGAGGGGGTGAAGCGAGCCCATGGATATGAGCTTTGAGGGGAGGGTGACGTCGAGCTTTTCGGAGTTTATCTTCTTCTCCGTCTCCAGCTTTGAAACGTTTGCCTTTGCCTTTTCAAACGCCTGCTCGATAGCGCTTCTGACGCTGTTTCCGAGCTGACCTATAACGGGGCGCTCTTCGGGGGAGAGGCTTGCCATGCCCTTGAGAATCGAAGCAAGCTCGCTCTTCTTTCCGAGGTACGCAACTCTCAGCTGCTCGAGAGCTGCGGCGTCCTTGACCGTTTCAAGGTCCGAAAGAGCTTTTTGCTTCAGAGCTTCAAGTTTTTCTTTCATTTTTATCTTTCCTTTCGTTTTATTATCAAAATAAAAAATCGCCCCGTAAAACACGGGGCGAAAGTATCGCGGTACCACCCATTTTTCAACGCAAATTATGCGAAGACACTCATATCGCCTTAACGCAGCGAGTACGTTTGCGGCTTTGACCGCATCCGCTCCAAAGCGAACCGCACGTTTTGCCGTGCAAGGACCTTTTCACCGCCGATCCCTCTCTTTATGCACACGTATGCAAAACGGCACTCTTTTTCATAGCGTTTGAAACTGCATGAGTAATTGATGTAAAATATGAATGAAATTTGCCATCGACACATTTCTTTTGGTGCCGGTGGAGGGACTCGAACCCTCACGATGTCGCCACCAACGGATTTTGAGTCCGTCACGTCTACCAATTCCATCACACCGGCATAAATTATTATAAGATTTTGAGTCCGGCACGCAGCAAGGCTGCGCGACGGTAGTGAATGACAGTCCGGTGGACTGTCAGAGCCGGAGCGAGACCGAGCCCGCAGGCGAGACCTACCAATTCCATCACACCGGCATAAATTATTATAAGATTTTGAGTCCGGCACGCAGCAAAGCTGCGCGACGGTAGTGAATGACAGTCCGGTGGACTGTCAGAGCCGGAGCGAGACCGAGCCCACAGGCGAGACCTACCAATTCCATCACACCACTATATTCAAAACCTTGCTTATTATATCATGTATAAAAGCAAATTGCAAGAGTTTTTTTGAAAATGACATTGCAAATCGCTCATATTTCCGTAAAATCGTGATTTTTCTGCATTTTAACCGTAGTTTCACATATATCACAATAAATATTTCATTAAATTTAATAGAATTAAGAGCGTTTTAGTGTTATAATTGTAAAACCTAATCTTATATGCATGACGTACAACGGAAGGAGTGGTGAAAATGCAGGCAAGAAAAGGTAACCTTATGAACGTCAGAACCGACGTAAAGGTCCTCGACGCAACGCTCAGAGACGGCGGTCTCTGCAACAATTTTATGTTTACCGACGAATTTGTCAAAGAGCTGTATAAAGCCAATATAAAGAGCGGCGTAGATTATATGGAATTCGGATATAGGGCAAGCAAGAGCCTTTTCAACGAGAGCGACTACGGCAAGTGGAAGTTCTGCAATGAAGAGGATATAAGAGCAATAGTCGGAGATAACGTCTCGGATATGAAAATATCGGTAATGGCGGACGTGGGAAGATGCGATTTCAGAACGGACTTTATCCCGAAAGAGGAGAGCGTCATAGATATGGTTCGCGTTGCGTGCTATATCCATCAGATGCCCGCCGCACTCGAGATGATAGAGTATTTCC
>CAJOMW010000031.1 GCA_905235695.1 uncultured Clostridia bacterium
CCTTAGATTTTACCTTCCCGCAAGAGGGAAGGTAAAAAATCTTTTGGTACTTTTCTTTTTCAAGAAAAGTACGTAACACGTATCCCCAAAGTGCCGGAAGGCACTTTGGATACTATAACTGCGCTCAGAAGCGCAACAAAAAAAGAATATAAAAAGCGGCGCTTTTGCCAATTCTGCATTCTGCACTTTGCATTTTTACGTCAAGTGCTTTTCGTAATACATATTTACCGTTCTCTCTTTTCCGGTATCAAGATCCGTAAAAGTTATTACGCATCCGTCAAGACTCATGAACTCCCATATTTTCATCTCATCTATCTTCAGATGAAATATCGTCTTTACTCCGCAGGTCGCGCAGAGCTCGTCTCCCCTTTCGCCGACGATGTTTACGTGTCCGCCCCGTCCGATTATCGTGTCCGTCCCGTCTTCCGCCTTCTCCGACACGTATTTGAACGGCATATCGTGCAGCTTGTTTGCCATTCGGCGGTTGACCGACGCTTCTCCGCCCTTTTTGCCGAAAATATCTTTTATTTTGCCGAGCATCTTCTCGTATCCCCCGTCCCGTTTTTGTTCACTTGTGCATATTGCACAGAAATTTACTTTGATACAGCAAAAATATCTTTTGCCGAAAGAGATGAAATGTTCTCTTTCTTATTGACATTTACTTTAGTTTATTATATAATGGATTGTGGCTTTTGGTATTAAGTATATGTGTATATACCAAAAACTTTCTATAAAACAAAGGGGATTTTTATATGTTAACAGCAATTTCCGGTATCAACTGGGGAGACGAAGGCAAGGGCAGAATGGTCGACCTTCTCTCGGAAAACGCGGATATCGTTGCAAGATACCAGGGAGGAAACAACGCCGGACACACCGTCATAAACGAGTACGGCGAGTTCAAGCTCAACCTCATACCTTCGGGCATTTTCAGACCGAACGTCGTCAATATCATGGGCGGCGGAATGGTCATAGACCTCGAACACCTCACCAAGGAAATGAAGAGAATTACCGACAGAGGCATAAAGATAACTCCCGAAAACCTCAAGATAAGCGACAAGGCGACGATAGTTCTCCCGTATCACGTACAGCTCGACATTCTCGAAGAGACGAGGCTCACCGAAGTGACCGGAAAGCCCTACGGCTCGACGAGGCGCGGCATAGCCCCGGTTTACAGCGACAAGTACATGAAAAAGACCGTCAGAATGAGCGATCTCTTCTTTGAGGACGATCTCAGAGAAAAGATATACGACATAGTCACCTACAAGAACCTTCTCATTAACAAGGGCTACGGAGCAGACCCCGTAGATCCCGAGGAGATTATGAATTGGCTGAAAGAATACGGCTATCCCTTCAGGGAATACGTATGCGACTGCGGAGAGTATCTCAGAAAGGCAAGCGAAGAGGGCAAGAACATCATATTTGAAGCTCAGCTAGGCGCACTCCGCGACATTGATTTCGGCATCTACCCCTACACGTCGTCCTCTTCGACAATA
Organism: uncultured Clostridia bacterium; assembly: GCA_905235695.1. GTDB lineage: Bacteria > Bacillota > Clostridia > Oscillospirales > CAG-382 > UMGS882. The sequence continues at coordinate 1,494 of CAJOMW010000031.1, forward strand.
GCGGCTTACGCTCCCATCGGAAGCGGAATACCGGGTATAAAGCTCGACAAGAGCATAGGCATAATGAAGGCGTATTCGACCTGCGTCGGCGCCGGCCCGTTCACGGTAAGAATGACCGGAGAAGAGGCAGAGCAGCTCAGAAAAGCAGGCAACGAATACGGTGCGGCAACAGGGCGTCCGCGTGAAGTCGGAGCGTTTGACGTCGTCGCTTCAAAGTACGGTGTTATTCTCCAGGGTGCTGATGAAGTTGCACTCACAAAGCTCGACGTGCTCTCGTATATGGATAAGATACCCGTGTGCGTCGCTTACGACATCGACGGCGAGATAACAACTCAGTTCCCGAGCGGACTCAGACTTGACATTGCAAAGCCCGTCATCAAGTATCTCGACGGCTGGAAGTGCGACATATCCTCATGCAGAAAGTACGAGGATCTTCCCGAAAACGCAAAGAAGTACATTGAGTTCATATCAAAGGAAGTCGGCTGCTACATAAAGTACATTTCCGTCGGCGCAAGCAGAGACGAATACATCGAAGCGTGAGAAACTCAAAAAACGAATAATTTGATTTTTCGACAATGGCGCCGGTTTTATCGGCGCTTTTTGCCTTTTTTGTGAAACCGAAAGGAGTTGCTTTAATGAAACTGAAATTTACAAAGATGCACGGCTGCGGAAACGACTACATCTACTTCAACTGCTTCGAGCAGACAATAGAAAATCCCGAAGAGCTTGCCGTAAAGCTCTCAGACCGCCATTTCAGCATAGGCGGCGACGGTATAGTCCTTATATGCCCCTCGGACATGGCTGACGCAAAAATGAGAATGTTCAACATAGACGGAAGCGAGGGCAAAATGTGCGGCAACGCCATACGCTGCATAGGAAAATACCTGCACGACAACGGCATATCCGGCAAAAATCCGCTGAAAATCGAAACTCTTTCGGGTATAAAGACGCTCGAGCTGAATACCGATGAAAGCGACAAGGTCACGTCGGTCAGAGTGGATATGGGAAAGGCGGTGCTGAAGCCGTCCGAGATACCCGTAAAACTCGACGGAGACACGGCAATAGCAAGGCAAGTGAATATAGGCGGCTTATCTTACAAGATAACCTGCGTATCCATGGGAAATCCCCACTGTGTCGTTTTCACGGACACGGACGTAGAAGACATAGAGCTTGAAAAGATAGGACCGGTCTTTGAGAAATGCGAGCTGTTCCCGGAGCAGGTGAACACTGAGTTCATAAACGTTATCGGCAAAAACGAGCTGAAAATGCGTGTTTGGGAGCGCGGAAGCGGCGAGACTTTAGCGTGCGGAACGGGAGCCTGTGCATCGGCGGTGGCGGCGTGCCTATGCGGATATGCAGAGAAGGGCAAGGACGTAAAGGTAAGGCTCATCGGAGGAGATCTTACGATAAACTACACGGACAAGGCCGTTTATATGACGGGAGGCGCAGAGGCTGCGTTTACCGGAGAGGTTGAAGTGTAGACAATAAAAGCGGAAAGTTGAAAGTTAAGGCACAAAACGCTTTGCGTCTTGTGAAAATATATGTTTTATGCTTTTGAAAGAAGGGTTACTTTATGAAGATCAATGAAAACTACCTGAAGCTCAAGGAGAGCTATCTTTTCTCGGATATATCAAAGAAGGTCGGCGCATTTTCCGAAAAAAATCCGGATGCGAAAATAATAAGGCTCGGAATAGGAGACGTCACGCTTCCGCTCGTCCCGGCCGTAACAGCGGCGCTCGAAGCCGCCTCGCGCGAGATGGGGCAGAAGGAGACCTTTCACGGCTACGGTCCGGAGCAGGGCTACGGTTTTTTAAAGGATGCGATAAGGGACTACTACGGTGAAAAGGGCGTAGAGCTCAGCTCTGACGAGATATTCGTCTCCGACGGTGCAAAGAGCGATCTTGGGAATATTCTCGACATCTTTTCAACCGACAACACCGTGCTCATACCCGATCCCGTATACCCCGTATACGTCGACACGAACACCATGGCGGGGAGAAATATAATATATCAGAACGCCTGCGAGGAAAACGGATTTCTCCCGATGCCCGACCGCTCGGTAAAAGCCGATATAATCTACATCTGCTCGCCGAACAATCCGACAGGCGCCGTATACGACAAGGCACAGCTCAAAGAATGGGTGGACTACGCTCTGGATTTCGGGGCAATCATCCTGTTTGATTCGGCATACGAGTCGTTCGTTCGCGAAGAGGCGCTTCCGACAAGCATATATCAGATAGAGAGCGCAAAAAAGTGTGCGATAGAGTTCTGCTCGTTCTCCAAGACGGCAGGTTTTACCGGTACGAGGTGTGGATATACGGTAGTGCCGGACGAATTGGAGTTTGACGGCGTGAAGCTCGGCAGATTATGGCTTAGGCGCCAGACGACGAAGTTCAACGGAGTTCCCTACGTCATTCAAAGAGGTGCGGCGGCGGTGTTCACCCCCGAAGGCCGTTCTCAGATAAAGGCAAACATTGACTACTATATGGAAAATGCGAAAATCGTATCGGAAACCCTTGACAAGGTCGGTATATGGCACACGGGCGGCAAAAACTCGCCGTATATATGGCTTAAATGCCCCGGCGGAATGAAGTCGTGGGAATACTTCGACTTTCTGCTCGCCAAGGCGCACGTTGTAGGCACTCCCGGAGAGGGCTTCGGCGTGAACGGCGAGGGATTCTTCCGCCTCACCGCTTTCAACTCGAGGGAGAACGTAGAAGAAGCAGTCGACAGGATTATAAAGGCGTCCGATATGATTTAGCCAAGGGATTGCCGATTTTTCTCCTGTTTTGCTGCAAAATGTTTATATATGATAAAAATCTCCGCCGCAAGGCGGAATTTTTATTGCCGCAGTTAAAAATATTTTTAAAAATATGCAGTATAACTATTGAATTTATGCAATTTTCGTGATACAATATATGCGTGTACTTATAAATAGATTTGAAAGGATATAAATATGCTGAAAATTGCAATCTCTGTAAATCCAAACAAGGACAAAGAGCTTTTCAATACGCTTAAGCTTCTCGATATTCTCGATGAATACGACTGCCGCGTATTTATGTCCGACATATTCAAAAAGCCGTACGGCGACAAGGAGCCCATATCGGACACGATCCTTGCCGGACGGAAGATAGAGTATCTTCCCGAGTATCAGCTCTTCAAAAAGGTCAACCTATGCATAGTATTCGGCGGCGACGGCACTATCCTGAAGATAGCAAAGAAAGCGGCCTACGGCGGAGCTTACATACTCGGAGTAAATCTCGGGAGAGTGGGTTATATCGCAGAGCTCGAGACTCACGAGATGGATCTCATAAGAAAGATATTGGACGTAGACGATATAAGCGAGGTCGAAGACATGGACGGTGTGACCGTCGACAGCCGCATGATGCTGAAAACCGAAATTGTCCGCGGCGGAAACGTCGTATACTCTGCGACGGCTCTGAATGATATCGTGATATCCAAGGGTGCCGTGTCGAGAATGGCAGGTCTAAGGCTTATATGCGACGGAAAGAGCATTTCCACCTACCGTGCCGACGGTATCATAGTCTCAACGCCTACCGGCTCCACTGCGTACTGTATGTCCGCAGGAGGTCCGATAATAGATCCGGGGCTCGAATGTATATGCGCCATTCCGGTTTGCCCGTATATGTGTGTAAACTCGGGAGCTGTCGTGTTCTCGGACAGCTCGGTAATAGAGGTTGAGTTTACCGCCGACAAGATAAACGAGGCTTTCTGCACAGTAGACGGGAAGGGTGTAAAAACAATATACAACGGCGACATTGTGAGAATAAGCAAAGCGCCCGTCTGCACGAAGCTCATACGGCTTAAAGATGTCGATTTTTACAGCCTTCTCAACCGGAAATTCGCGGCGGCGCAGAGCAGCGGTCTTCAGTAAGCAGGATTTTTTCGCAACATTCTTAAATTTTACTATCAGGAAGGAAAGCAGTCATGAAATCCAACCGACAGAAGAAAATACTTGAAATAATCGAAAGCAATGACGTTGAAACTCAGCAGGATCTCGCAAGGCTCCTCGGAGAGGCCGGCTTTATAGCGACTCAGGCAACCGTATCAAGAGATATAAAGGAGCTGAGGCTCGTCAAGGTATCCACCGGCGGCGGACAGGCAAAGTCAAAATACGCTTCAAATTCCGTGAGAAACGAAATTGACACGCGCTTTACGGACAAGTTCAAGGGTATCCTTTCTGAAATGGTCATAAAGATAAGCAGTGCAGGACACATGGTGGTCCTCAAGACCTATGCCGGAATGGCACAGGCGGCGTGTGCGGCGATAGATTCGCTGGATCTTCCGGATATAGTTGGCTCTCTTGCCGGCGATGACACGATATTTATAGTAATGTCAACAGAAAGCGACGCGGCGGACTTCGTAAAGAAGCTCTCAAGGAGCATCAGCAAGTAGAGACAGATTCGCACGGCGGGACGGGAGATGAGTGAATGCTTGAGTCGATACATATAGAGAATATTGCGCTTATAAAGAAGCTCGACGTATCTTTTTCCGGCGGCTTTTCGGCATTCACGGGCGAGACCGGCGCCGGAAAGAGCATAATAGTCGATTCCATCGGCGTTATATGCGGAGAGCGCTTTTCCAAGGAGCTGATACGAAGCGGAGAAGCTTCGGCGACGGTAGAGGGAGTCTTTTCGGGTTTGTCCGAAGAATCCGTCAGGAGGCTCGGCGAGCTCGGATTAGAGCCGGATGAAGACGGCTTCCTTGTCGTCTCAAGGACGATAAGCGCCGACGGCAAATCGCAGAGCCGCATAAACTACCGGCACGTCCCCACTTCCCTGCTCCGCGAAATATCCGCATTTCTCATAAACATACACGGTCAGCACGACAATCAGAACCTTTTGAAAAAGGAAAAGCATCTCGACATTCTCGACTCGTTTGCCGAATGTGAGCCGCTTTTGGCAAAGTATTCCGAGATATACGACGCCTACAGGGCAAAGAAAAAGGAATACGACGGCATACTGACGGACGATGCGGAAAAAGCGCGAACGATAGAGATGCTGAAATTTCAGATAGAAGAGATATCATCGCTGAATTTGAAGGCCGGCGAGGAAGAAGCTCTCACGGCTGAGAAAAAGAAGCTGTCAAATATAGAGAAGATTTCCGAAAACGCACTTTTGGCGTACGGCGCTCTGTTTGAGAACAACCTAAGCGCAACGGAAAACATAGACAAGGCGCTTAGCTGTCTGAATGCGCTCTCAAAGATTACCGACGGGTGCGACGAATACATAGACCGCCTCGAAAAAGCGAGAAGCGAAGTATACGACGTTGCAGAATACATAAGGGATATGGCAAGCGACGCCGACGAGGATCCGTCCGCAAAGCTCGACAGAATAGAACAGAGATTATTTGACATATACAAGCTCAAGAGAAAATACGGCCCTACGCTCGAGGACGTGCTTTCATACCTCGAAAAGGCAAAGGAAAGGCTGAGCAGTCTCGAATTTTCGGACATTCGGCTCAAAGAGCTCGAAAAGGAGCTGAAGGTTCTCGACTCGGAGCTTGAAAAGGCTGCCGCAGAGCTGACGGACGCGAGGACGAAAGGCGCAGAAAGGCTCAGAGCGGAGATAGAAAAAGAGCTGCGGTTCCTCGAGATGTCAAAGGTGAAATTTCTCGCCGATATCAAGGAAAAAGAGTACGCTCCCGACGGTCGGGACGACGTTGAATTTATGGTAAAGACGAACGAGGGTATGCCCTTCTCGCCGCTCGCAAAGACCGCATCCGGCGGAGAGCTTTCGAGAATAATGCTCGCCATAAAGAGCGTCATAGCGAAGAAGGACGGCGTTGAGACGCTTATCTTCGACGAAGTGGACACGGGCATTTCCGGCAAGACCTCAAGGAGCATAGGCATAAAGCTGCTGACTACGTCGAGGTATTCGCAGGTCATGTGCGTCACGCACTCCGCACAGATAGCCTCGCTCGCCGATGATCATTTTCTCGTATCCAAAAAGACGGATGGCGGCGAGACGGTGACGCTCGTCAGAAAGCTTGGCGACGAGGAGCGAGTCGATGAGACCGCGCGCATAATCTCGGGAATAAACATTACCGAAGCCTCAAGAAAGACGGCAAAAGAGCTTATCGAAGACGCAAAAAATTATTGAATATAAATATATGCAAAGGAAAGGAAAAGATAAATGACGATTTTTGAAGAACTGAAGGCAAGAGGACTTCTTGCACAGCTTACGGACGAAGAGGAGATAAAGGAGCTTATAAACAACGGCAAAGCTACTTTTTATATAGGCTTTGACCCGACCGCAGACAGCCTGCACGTAGGTCATTTCATGGCGCTCTGCCTCATGAAGAGACTTCAGATGGCAGGAAACAGACCGATAGCTCTTATCGGCGGCGGAACGGGCATGATAGGCGACCCGTCGGGAAGAACAGATCTCAGAAAGGTCCTCACGCCCGAAATAATACAGCACAACTGCGACTGCTTCAAGAAGCAGATGAGCCGCTTTATAGATTTCTCCGACGGCAAGGCGCTTATGGTAAACAACGCCGACTGGCTGCTCGGGCTCAACTACGTCGATTTTCTCAGAGATGTCGGCGCACACTTCAGCGTAAACCGTATGCTGACTGCCGAGTGCTACAAGCAGAGAATGGAAAAGGGACTCACCTTCCTCGAATTTAACTATATGATAATGCAGAGCTACGACTTCTATATGCTGTATCAGAAGTACGGCTGCAATATGCAGTTCGGCGGCGACGACCAGTGGAGCAATATGCTCGGCGGAACCGAGCTTATACGCAGGAAGCTCGGCAAGGATGCCTACGCTATGACCATTACCCTTCTCCTCAACTCCGAGGGCAAGAAGATGGGCAAGACGGCGAGCGGAGCGGTATGGCTCGACGCCGAAAAGACTCCCCCCTACGACTTCTTCCAGTACTGGAGAAACGTTGACGATGCGGACGTTATAAAGTGCATGAAGATGCTCACGTTCATGAGCCTTGAAGAGATAGCGGAATACGAAAAGCTCGAGGGAAGCGGTCTCAACAAGGCAAAGGAAAAGCTCGCATACGAGCTTACAGAGCTCGTTCACGGAAAAGAAGAGGCAGATGCGGCTCTCTCAGCAGCTCGCTCGATATTCGGCGGTGCGGGAAAGAGCGAGAATATGCCGCAAACCGAAATATCGGACGAGGACTTTGCAGAAGGCAGGATAAGCCTTGCCGCACTTCTCGTAAAGTGCGGGCTCTGCCCCTCCAACAGCGAGGCTAAGAGAAATATTGGGCAGGGCGGCATCTCCGTAAACGACGAAAAGGTGACCGACTTTGCAAAGAGCTATGAAAAGTCCGATTTCTCGGGCGATTTCATCATAAAGAAGGGCAAGAAGGACTACCACAAGGTCATCTGCAAATAAGAGAGAAATTTCGGGGCTGTTTGCTCTGCGGCAGTCCCGTTTTGCATGGGATTGGAAGATAAGTCTATGGAACGTGACGAAAAAAAGGTCTGCTGTATTTTCGGCGCCGGCGATTTTGAAGCGGAAGAGCTTTCTCTTCCGGAAAACCGCTATATAATCGCCGCAGACGGCGGAATATATCACCTGAGAAGGCTCGGAATAACACCCGATATGCTCCTCGGAGACTTTGATTCCTCGGAGTATGATCCGTCTTTCGGCAACGTTGTGCGGCATCCTGCCGTAAAGAACGACACAGACACCTTTCTCGCCGTTGAAGAGGGCATGAAGATGGGAATGACGGAGTTTCTGATATACGGAGCCACAGGCGGACGGCGCCTCGAACACACGATAGCAAACATTCAGATGCTCTCATATTTTTCAAGGCGAGGAGCAAGCGTGCGCCTTATCGGGAAAAGCGAGACGGTTACCGCCATAACCGCAAGCGGAGAGAGAAAAAAGATCGTTTTCAAAAGCGGCATGAAGGGCTACGTTTCGGTCTTTGCCTCGGGAAGCGATGCGAAGGGCGTTACGATAAAGGGGCTCAAATACGAGCTTGAAGATGCGGTCCTCAGTGCGGAATACCCTCTCGGGGTGAGCAACGAATTTATCGGAAAAGAGAGCGAGATATCCCTCACCGACGGAGCTCTTATTATTCTGTGGCATTAAAGGTGAGGCGTATGGATAACATAAAAGCGGTACTGCTCGACATTGACAACACGCTCCTCGATTTCGGAGTATGCGCAAGAGAATCTGAAGGCGGCGTTTGCCGATTACGGTCTTACGTATTCGGACAATATCGAGACAATCTTTCACAAGATAAACGATGCGCTCTGGCGAAAGGTCGAGAGGGGCGAATTTGAGAAAGAGGACGTATACAAGGTCAGGTGGAACATGGTATTTGAGAAGGCCGGCATGGAAACGCTCTATGATGGATTTGCCTTTGACAAGTGCTTCAGGATCCATATCACTGAATGTGCCTATCCCGTTGAGGGAGCCAATGACCTGCTCGAATACCTTTCGGGAAAGTACACCCTCTACGCCGCGAGCAACGCCTCTTACGACCAGCAGATAAAGCGCCTTGAAGCGGCGGATATGCTGGGATACTTCAAGGACTTTTTCATATCGGAAAGAATAGGTGCGCCAAAGCCTCAAAAGGAGTTTTTCGAGGGGTGCATGAAGGAGCTTGGGGATACGAAAAAAGACGAAGTTGTGATGATAGGTGACTCGCTTAACGCCGATATAAAAGGCGCGAGAAAATTCGGGTTAAAATATATATGGTTCAACTACAGACGC
>CAJOMW010000032.1 GCA_905235695.1 uncultured Clostridia bacterium
ACGTCCCTGTTCATCGGGCAGACCTCCTGGCAAATGTCGCAGCCCCAGCGTATCTTCCTTGACTTTACCTCGCGCAGCTCTTCGTCCGTAAGCACCTTTCGCTGATTTAGCTCCGATGCGCAGACATCCTTCTTTCCCGAAAGAAAATCGCAGGCTCTCTCACATTCGCCGCACTCAAGGCATTTCTTCGGCTGGCACTTGGCAGGAGAATCCGGCATCATAGTCGTGAGCAGAGAGCCGATGAAAACATAGCTTCCGAGTTCTTCGTTTATAAGCAGCCTGCTGCGGCCTATTACTCCCAGACCTGCAAGGACAGCGGCATAGACCTCGTCTATCGGAGAAGTGTCGCAGAAGACGTAAAATTCTTCGCTCGGATACGTCTCCTTTGCGGCGGATACGAGGCGATTGCCGAGTTCCTTTGCGTAAAGATGATAGTCACGGCTAACGGCGTACAGAGAAATATTGCGGTCGGGGTGCGGACCGGTGTAATAAGGTATAAGCCAAACGATGACGCTCTTTATGCCTTCCGGCATGAGGTGTGGATACACAAGTCGGCAGTCGGCGGCGGATATTTCTCCGAAAGCGCTGATTCCTTCCCTGTCAAAAAAATCTTCAAACACCTTGTACATATTCGTTATAAGCCTTTCTTATATCCGATGAGAAATACAGCGAGCCGAGTGCGGCGACGACGCCGTCTTTTCCGGCTCTTTCAACAGCCCTGCTCACCGCCTCCGAAAAGCCTTCACAGCTTACCGCTCTTCCTCCGAGTGCTTCTATATGCCTCATAAGATCTTCGGCCGGCATTGAGCGCTCGTTTTCCGGCGTTACAGTGAAAAACATATCGGCCAGCGGCACTATCAGCGAGAACATTCCGTCAATATCCTTATCTGCCATTGCTCCGACGATGAAAACCGTCTTTTTTTGCCCAAACAGTGCGCCTATACTCTCTGCGGCGGCCTTCATTCCGTGCGGATTATGTGCGCCGTCGAGGATAAAGGTCGGCTCCCTTCCGAGTATCTCGAATCTTCCGCTCCATTTTGTCTTTCGCAGACCTTCTTTTATATTCTCGTCGGTTATGTCATAGCCCTTTTTTGCGAGCAGTCTGACAGTCTCAACAGCGAGTGCACAGTTTTTCGGCTGGTACGTGCCTGAGAGGGGTATTTTTATGCCGCAAAGTCCCTTGTAGTCAAAGGTACTGCCGTCTGTACCGGTCTTTAAATTTTTGATTTCGGAAAAGTCGGCGGTGACAAGGTTCGCTCCGCTTCTTACGCAAGCGGACTTTATGACTTCGTACGCCTCTCCCTCGCTCTCGTATGACGCTGTGTCTCCGCCCTTTATTATGCCTGCCTTTGCCTTTGCTATTTCAGCTATTGTAGAGCCGAGCTGCTTTGTATGGTCAAGCCCTATCGACGTTATAACGGCGCACTCGGGGGTGTCTATTACGTTCGTTGAGTCGAGTTCTCCGCCCATTCCGACTTCAAGCACGACTATATCGCACTTATTCCTCGCAAAGTACTCAAAGGCAAGTGCGGTTATGACTTCAAACTCCGTCGGCGGATCGCTCATGCCGTCGGCGTAGGGACGGATATAGTCTGTCAGCTCTTCAAGCTCCTCGTCGGTTATGCTCTTGCCGTTTATCTGCATACGCTCATTGAAGCGGTTTATATACGGCGAGGTATACAGCCCCGTCTTATATCCGGCTTCTTGGAGGACGGAGGATATATAGGCGCACACAGAGCCCTTGCCGTTAGTCCCGGCTACGTGGACGAATTTCAGCTCTTTCTGCGGGTTGCCCATAAGTCCGAGAAGCTCTCTCGTCCTTGAAAGTCCCGGCTTTGAGCCGAGCCACTTGATTTTATGTATGTATTCGAGAGTTTTTTCTATGCTCATTTTCCGTTCTTTTCAGTACCTCCGCGTTTCGTGCCAAACATCTTTACGAGTTGTCCGCCTTTAAGGAGGGCATAGAGAAGTGCTATTTCTGTTACAGTCTGAATGACGTTTATAAGTGCCCTTTCTGCAAAAAGAGCAATAAACGGCGACGAATACAGCCACGACAGACACAGCGTCTTCCAGAAAAACGACGCTATAAGCTCGGTTACCGCAACTGTTATACTTATGACAAATATGTTTGATATGCCGTTCTTTACTCTGCCTTTGAAAAGCATCGCGCTTACTCCCGGCAGCGCTCCTATGACTATCATTGAGAGCGTCATCGGAAGGTACGGCATATATCCTCCCAGAAGGATACAGCCGAGAAAATCCGAGAGCGCACCACAAATCGCACCGGCCACGGGTCCGAAGAAAATTCCGCAAAGCATTATCGGAACGTTTCCGATCGTGAGCCGCAGGGTGTCGGTGTTGATAATCACGAGGATTCTCGTAAATACTATGGCAAGAGCCGTAAACATCGCTATGCCCGTAAGCATTCTCAGGTTGATTTTTCGCATAAAAATACCTCCTCATATTGTCGCTGCACTGAGGAGGGGTATTTCTCCGGTATGCAGCAGCGGGATGCGACGACGTTACCGCAAGCGGCTTTTACCGCTTTTCGTCCGCCCGGCAACTCCCCGTCCGGCCGACACTTTACGCAGCGTCATCTACTCTGCTTTTTTCTCATTTTATCACTCATATATATGTATTTCAAGAACATAATGTAAAATATAATGAAAATAATTGCCCTTTTACGGTCAAAACGCAAGATTTTGAGCAAAATCTATTGCTTTTTTCTCATAAGTGTAGTATAATATCAGGTAGTTTATACTCATAAAAATTAAGGAGTTGATTTTTTATCATGGACCCTGCCAGTCTAATAATACTTATTATACTAGTATTGTTATCGGCATTTTTCTCAGGAACTGAGACCGCCTACACGAGCGTGAACAAGACGAGGATGAAGACGCTTGCACAGGACGGAAACAAAAAGGCGAAGGCGGTAATGAAAATAGAGGACAAATATGAGAAGTTCCTCTCCACTATGCTTGTCGGAAACAACATTGTAAACATAGCCGCGACCGCCATTTCCACAATAACATTCACCGAGTTTTTAAACGGCAACGCAGAGCTCGGAGCGACCGTCTCGACCATAGTCATGACGGTAATTATACTGATATTCGGTGAAATAACCCCCAAGAACCTTGCAAAGGACTTTTCCGAGCGCTACACCATGGCGGTGAGCGGAATAGTTCGCTTCATAATGTTCATACTTACGCCTCTGACCGTTCTCTTCTCACTTTGGAGAAAGCTTCTGACAAAGGTGTTCAAGACCGGCTCCGGCGCATCAATAACCGAAGACGAGCTGATAACGATGGTTGAGGAGGCGCAAAGCGAAGGCGGCATTGACGAGCACGAGGGCGACATAATAAGAAACGCTATCGAATTCAACGATCTTGAAGTGTCGGCGATACTTACACCGAGAGTAGACATAATCGCAATAGCGGACGACACGCCCCTATCCGACATACTCGAAGAATTCAGGGCGAGCGGCTTCTCAAGGCTGCCCGTCTACAAGGAAACGATAGACAACATCATAGGAGTCATTCACGAAAAGGACTTCAATAAATTGCTCTACGACGGAAGTGCAAGCGATATCTCGAGCATCATTCACGAGGTGCTCTGCATAACCGAGGGCATGAAAATATCAAAGCTTCTGCGCGAGTTTCAGGAAGCCAAGACTCACATGGCGATAGTTGTGGACGAATACGGCGGAACGGCAGGTCTTGTCACGCTTGAGGATGTTCTTGAAAGTCTGGTCGGCGAAATCTGGGACGAGCACGACGAGGTTATCGAGAGCATAAAGCAGACAGACGACAACGTATATCTCGTAAACGGCGGTGCTTCGCTCAGCGAGCTTGAGGACATACACGCATTCCCCGACGAGGTGCTTGAGGAAAACGCCACGGTCAACGGCTGGGTGCTCGATGAGCTCCTCGGAAAGATACCGGAGGTCGGCGACAGGTTCGATTATGAAAACCTGTCGGTCGAAGTAATGGCAGTGGACGGCAGACGTGCTGCGGAGATAAAGATAACCGTGCATCCCATCGAGGACGATGAGGATAAGGCGGACAAATCGGGGGACGAAGGCAGCGACGAAGATAAGTCCGAGGAAGACGCCAAGCAGCAATAAAGATAGATATAAAAATTTTCAGACCGAAGGTGACTTCGGTCTGATTTTTTGTATAAATCCGATATAATGGACTGCTCATGCAGTCCATTATTTTAATTTATTTTATTCTCTTCATCCACTCAATCGACATATCTACCCACTCAGCATAGCTGTTGTCCTGCAAATCCTCTCTTCCGCAGCTCGTCTCGCTTGTTCCGAGCGCCATGCCGTGACTGCCGTGCGGATATATGTGCATCTCAAACATTATTCCCTTTTCCGCCAGTGCGCTTGCGTATGCCAACGAGTTTTTTACCGATACTGCCTCGTCCTCCGCCGTATGTATTATAAACGCCGGAGACGTGTGCTCGCCTACCTTCTTCTCAAGGCTGAAGCGCTCTCTCATCTTATCGTCGTCTATGTATCTGCCGAGAAGATTTACAAAGCTTCCGAGATGCCCGAATTCCTCAGACGAGCTTATTACCGGATAGCAGAGCACCGTTCCCTTCGGTCTGTTTATTCCGTATTCAAATCCGCCCTTCCCGTTAAGCTCCCCATCGTTCCAGAGCGTACCGAGTGAGCAGGCGAGATGTCCGCCTGCCGAAAAGCCCACAGCAAACACTCTGTCTCTGTTTATATTGAAATTCGCCGCATTGTTTCTTATCCACGCCATCGCCCTTGAAGCGTCGAGCAAGGGCATGTACGGCTCATCGGGGCAAATGGTATAATTCAGGACAAATGACATCATTCCCCTTGCACTGTATGCAAGCGCTATCGGCTCTCCCTCTCTGACAGAGCAGTCCTGGTAGGCGCCGCCGGGTATAACGAGAATAGCGTCTCTTTCGTACTCCATGCGATCGGGCACATACGCCGTTATGTATACGTTTTCGTTCTCTCTGTCAAGCTGTATCTTATTTATCTTCATTTTTATTTTTCCTCCGTTACGGGGTATATCTGCAAGAATCGATCACGGTATTCCCCACCCCTACAAGCTTAAGTGCATACGCGTCAACCGCCTCGCCGGTTTGTGCATCGCAAAGCAGCAATACAATTCTGTCGCCGCTGCTGAATACGCCGCTGTATGAATCCGGGTTTGTTTCATCGCTCAGCTTTTTGTCAAAGCCGTCCTTTTGCCTCGAATAGTGGCAGATTTCAAAGCAGTATCCTTCGGGCGCCGGGCTGTTTCTGACGTACGAAACGGTGGGCTTGCCGTTTTCGTTTTCCGTGACTATGCCTGCAAGCTCGGCGGATAAAATTGCGTCCGACACGCTGTTTTTCAGGTATTTTTCGCCGTCTTTCACAACATAGCTGTCATCCGGCAGTCCGCTCCTGCCGACAGGCGAAGCACTTGAAGTATCTATTCTTATTCTCTGACTTTTGTCCGTTATAACCGTCGCTACCTTTGCCATTTCGGCGCGCGTGAGGTTCTTTTCCGGATTAAATGAGCCAAAGTCGTCTCCGCAGAAGATGCCGTTATAATATGCCTTTAACACATAATATCTGTAAGACTGAGGTATAGAGTAATAGTCTTTGATAAAGGGAATAAAGCCATTCAGCGCCGACTCGTCGTAAGAAGAGCCGTATATGAAGCCGTGACCGAGTCCGTCCTCCGTGGCGCTCGTTCTTATCTGTGTTCCGTCAAGCTCGAACGAGCGTGTTATAAACGAAGCAAATTCGTATCTCTTGACGGGTGATTCGAGCTTTGAAGGATCGTCTATGGATATATGCCGCCCGAGAACAGCGCAGCCGTACTGCTCGGCGTCTATGATATTTGCCTCGTACATGAGCTGAACGTAACCGGCATACCATTTGTCGCTTCCGGCAACGCCAAGCACCTCCATTGCGTCCTTTCGCTTTGCCGCCTCTTTCTCAAGGTCGAGATAGCGCGTGATTATCGCCGCAGATTCCGCAACGGTAAAGGTGCCGCCCGGAACGAACTGCGTTTCCGTCATTCCCTTTACTATGCCGTTTTCCGAGAGATAGCTCACATACGGGTAAAACCAATCACTCTCGCTTACGTCTTCAAACACGGCATCCGCTTTTTCTCTGACGTCCCCCGCCGTCTCGCCCTCGGCGCCGAAGCCGACAAGCGAGCCGAATATCAGTCCCACAGCCGAAGAAACGGCATATATTTTCTTTTTAAGTTTTTTCTTGTTGCAAACCATTTTTGAACGTCCTGTATTCTCGCCTTCTATGCGGCGTTCTCTCCAAGAGAAATATTCGCAGACTCATTCTCTGTCGTTTCGGTTATATGCGGTACTGCGCTGTTTTCATTCGGCTGAGGTATGTCATCCGAGAACATTTCCGTACCTCCGGGCGTAACAGTGTATACAAATTCTCCGCCGTCCGCACCTTGGTACGCAGTCTCATCACCGGTTATGTCTTCCTCTTGCCCATCGAGTATTGTCCAGCCATTGTAAACTCCGTTATGCACGGTGCAGTAACTGTTCTGAGGTGTGTCGACTCCCGCAGAATATCCGGGATATGTTCCGGCAGGCATTGCGCTCATATAAAACGGCTCAGACGGGTTCAGAACATTTGCAACGCTGCCGAAGTTTTTGCGGCAGGTATACCTTGCGTCGGTTATCGCTATATTCCGGGTAAAGTTTCTGTCTTCTACGTCAATAAGTGCTACCTTCATTATTGCGTTTTGCGGGCAGTATTCCGTTGCGACCATTCCGGTCGTGGAATCCCAGTCTATCATAACGTGAACATCGCAGGTCTTTGTGGGTATCTGTCCCTTTGCGAACCAGCCTGTCGACGTCCTTCCGCCGCGAAGGTCGTGCGAGCAGTTTGCTCCGGGCAAAAGTCCGCTGTCAAGGCAGATAGTTGCGGTGGTGAGCCTTGAGAAGTCGAATTTTTCAAGGGACTGTTCGCCGCTTGCGGCTCTGTCAAAATACTTCTGGTGTATCTTGTCCATTACCTTTTCCCATGCGAGCATTGCGGGATTGGAGCTGAATTTTCCGAGGTATTTCGGGGTGTCGTAGCCAAACCAGCAGGCGCCGACGTAATACGGTGTAAATCCGGCAAAATATCTGTCCTTGTCGTCGTTGGTGGAACCGGTCTTTCCGGCTACGTTTATCTTTTTGTCAAGGGTTATTGCCGCCGCGGTACCGCTCGATACGACGTTCTGCAGCATCTTGGTCATTACCTGAGCGGTGTCCTGGGATATTGCGTACTCCTGCTCGATATTTCTCTCGAGGAGCACGGTCTTGTCGCTTCTGAGCACCCTCGTATAAAGTCTCGGAGAGGAATACATTCCGCCGTTCGGAAAGATAGAGTATGCCGCGGTAACCTCCATTACGGTAAGTCCGTTCGTCAGACCTCCGAGTGCGAGAGGCGCAAGGTCTCTGTCGCTCGCGACGAGACTGTCGAGGTGCAGCTTGTTTTTCGCAAAGTTATAGGAATAGTCAACCGAAAGCTCTTTGAGAACTTTTATCGCCACAGTATTCTTTGAAAGCTCTACCGCCCTGTTTACCGTTATAAGTCCGTCGTATCTGTTAGGTGCGTTTACCGGCCAATATCTGCCGAGGCTCGGCATATACTGAACGGGAGAATCGTCAAACACGGTTGCGTAGTTTATGAGTCCAAGATCCATCGCAGGACCGTAGACAGTGAGCGGCTTTATGGACGAACCTATCTGACGCTTGCTCTGCGTCGCCCTGTTCAGGTCGCGGTCGCCCGTCTTTGTACGTCCGCCGATGATTCCCTTTACATCGCCTGTCCTGAAATCCATGACAACCATTGCGGACTCGGGCTGTATGCCTTCGGAAACTCTCTGGAAGGTGCTCGGATCGGAGAACACCTCTTCCATAGCGCTCTGCACTTCGGGGTCCATGGTAGTATAAATCTCAAGTCCGCCGGAATATATGATGTTTGAAGCGTACTCTCGGGTATATCCGTATTCGGTATAGAGATCCTCTATAAGCTGTTCTATGAGGGCGTCCTTGAAGTAGGAATTCGACTTTGTGACCGTACCGTCGAGCACCGTTATGTTTATCTCAAGCTCCGTATTCTCCGCTTCCTCGCACTCCTGCTCGCTTATCATTTCGAGTTCCTTCATCTTCTCGAGGATAGCGTATCTCCTTCCCTTGTTTTCGTCGGGATTTCTTACCGGATCGTATTTAGTCGGAGACTTCGGAATGGCGGCAATAGCGGCGCACTCGACGAGAGTAAGCTCTGAGACGTCCTTTCCGAAATAGTAATTTGCCGCCGCCTGTACGCCGAAGTTTCCCCTCGATAGGCTTATCGTGTTGAGATACATCTCGAGTATCTCTTCCTTTGAGTGCTTCTCTGTAAGGCTGAGAGCACGGAACATTTCCTTTATCTTTCTCTGTATCGTGGTGTCATCGTCACCCGTTATGTTCTTTATTAACTGCTGAGTGATGGTAGAGCCTCCGTAGCTGTCGTTTCCGGCGGCAAACTGAAGAGCCGCACCGAACGTCCTCTTCCAGTCAACGCCGTTGTGCTGCCAGAAGCGCTCGTCCTCTATGGCGACAAAAGCATTTCTGAGGTTTTTGGGCATTTTGTCGTACGATACCCACGTCCTGTTTTCCGTGCCGTATATACGCTGATCCTCAAGCTCGATATCGTTGCCGTTTTCGTCGGTATAGTATATTTTTGTGGTCATATTCAGATTTGTCTTGAGGTTTTCTATATCGTAATCTTCAACGAGATAGTTTCTCACGTAGTTAAAAAAGTTTGCGGCGATAATTATGCCGGATATCGTGAGAATAAGAAGGATCGTCAGCAATATATTGAGCGTCCACTGGAGAGTTTTCTTGAGAACAACTCCCGTGGCTTTTCCGCTCTGCTTTATAGCCTTTTTAGCGCTCGCCCTTTTAAGGTTAGCGCTGGTATTTACAGTCATTTCGTTCTCGTTTTGAAGCTTTTTTCTGCCCTTGTTGTTCATAGTCAAATATCATGCCTTTCGTTTGGGCGTATCCTTTATCTGCTGTATATGCGTAAATTTTTTCAAATTGCGGAATATTTTTTCATGTTTTGGTGAACAATCAAAATATACTTACCGAGAAATGGGGTAGTGCCGTGTCAAAGAAAACAGGATATATCAAGGCCGCTTTCGCCGTGTTTTGCGTCATATCCGTTATAGGCGCCGTTGCCGTCACTTACTTTTTCCGAGACAGCATAATCAAATACGAGGTCATCGCCCCCGTGCGCAGCGAATACGTCCCCATAAGCGCACAGCAGCGCGAAGAATATATCTCACCCGGGGAAATACCCGATTCCGAGTTCTACACGCTCCGCCTTGAAGACGGCGTTATCGTCGTATATGACAGCGGCGGCAGCGCCGTGTACGCCGTGTCAAACGAGCACATCGGCGCACTTACAAAGAGCGACGTTGCCGCTCTTACGGGCGAAGGCATAGAGATAGACCTCCGCTCGGAACTGATTGAGATACTGAACTATCTCAGAAGTTAGACAAGGCGCGGTGATCACTCACCGCAGTCCTCGTCGCATTTACATTTTTTGCACTTGAAAATCCCGTTGATCAGTGCGCCTATTGCAATACATGC
>CAJOMW010000033.1 GCA_905235695.1 uncultured Clostridia bacterium
ATACAATTGATGGGTGACAAATAAAAAAGAAAATGAACTCCAAATATGATATAATGTTTAACGACCAAGAAAAACATGTATCAGAAGGGAGTCATTTTCTATGAATATTTTAGCATCAAGTGCCCACTTTCGTCAACGGGTAGTTAAAAAAAGTTACAAAGTAGGTGTAACAGATGCGGCAAAATATTACCGTATCAGCAGAAACGCCATATATGAATGACGGAAAAAATATGATGGTATAATAGACAGCGTTTCTATTTCAAAAAGATTAGGTCACGCACAAGTCAGTACAACCGCAAATATATATGCTCACATCATAGAAGAAGCCGACCAAAAAAATGCAGAAATTTTATCTGATATTTTTTTAAAAAAGGCGTGAATTTTTATATAGAGTTGAATTATTGTTGAATTATTCACACTTTTTGAACATAAAAAAAGAACCTTGTATCTGTCAAAAATGGCTTAAATACAAGGTTTTTCTTTGGTTGCGGAGGGAGGATTTGAACCAACCGACCTTCGGGTTATCGCTTCGCGCCTCTTGCGGTACCCGAAAAAAGCCGACGCTCGCTCTTCTCGCTTGCTTTTTTCGACCGCTGCGCCTTTTCGCGCTCCCTTCATCCGCCACCGGCGGCGGTCGCGCTCAAAGCCCACCGAGCTACGCTCGTCGGTCTCATAAAAATCAAGAAGCAATCAAATGACTGCTTCTTTTTTTGGTTGCGGAGGGAGGATTTGAACCAACCGACCTTCGGGTTATGAGCCCGACGAGCTACCAGACTGCTCTACTCCGCGATATATAGTTATGGTGCCGGAAACCGGACTCGAACCGGTACGGGATATTCTCCCACGGGATTTTAAGTCCCGGGCGTCTACCAATTTCGCCACTCCGGCATGCTTTTTGTTGCCGCTTTCCCTGCTGCTTAGATAGTATATCACTTTTAGCAACTCTTGTCAAGTCTTTTTTTCAAACTTTTATTTTCATCCGACTACCCCCTACGCTCCTCATCTTGTTTATATGCATTATATTCATAAAAGATGAATTTTATACACATTTTTGAGCTTTTTTCCGTTATATTTACAAGAAGTTTTAAAAAGATTAAAAAAATAACAAAAAAATTATTCAAAAACTTATTTACAAGCGGACAAAAAAGTGATAAAATATGTTGTTGAATGGCGAAAGCTGTTCATAATGCAATCTGACAAAAATAAATTTATTTTATATATTTTTAGGAGGAATTAAAATGTCCCAGAGAAAAAAAGTATCTATGGACGGCAACACCGCCGCGGCGCATGTGTCTTACGCCTTCACGGAAGTTGCAAGCATCTACCCCATAACCCCCTCGAGCGTTATGGCTGAGCTGACAGACTCTTGGTCTGCTACAGGGCTCAAAAATATTTTCGGCGAAAAAGTAAAGGTAATGGAAATGCAGTCGGAGGCAGGCGCTGCCGGAACCGTTCACGGCTCTCTCGCAGCAGGTGCTCTCACGACCACCTACACCGCTTCGCAAGGTCTTCTTCTCATGATACCCAATATGTATAAGATAGCCGGCGAGCTTCTTCCGAACGTAATCCACGTTTCGGCACGCTGCGTCGCTTCTCATGCGCTTAACATTTTCGGCGACCATTCAGACGTTTATGCCTGCCGTCAGACGGGCTATGCAATGCTCGCCGAATCAAATCCTCAGGAAGTTATGGACCTCGGCGCAGTCGCTCACCTTTCGACCATAAAGGGCCGCGTTCCGTTCATAAACTTCTTCGACGGTTTCCGTACTTCTCACGAAATTCAGAAGATAGAAGTATGGGATTACGATGAACTCGCTTCCATGATAGACAAGGACGCAGTTGCGGCCTTCCGTGCAAGAGCTCTCAACCCCGAGAACCCCATTCTCCGCGGCTCTGCTGAAAACGGCGACATCTTCTTCCAGCACAGAGAGGCGTGCAACAAGTACTACAATGCGCTTCCCGCAATCGTTGAAGACTACATGAACAAGGTAAACGAAAAGATAGGCACCGACTACAAGCTCTTCAACTACTACGGCGCACCCGACGCTGACCGCGTTATCGTAGCTATGGGCTCGGTATGTGACGTTGCAGAGGAAGTTATAGACTACCTCCTCGCTGCCGGCGAAAAGGTAGGTCTTATCAAGGTAAGACTTTACAGACCTTTCGTTTCCGCAAAGCTCGTTGAAGTTCTCCCGAAGACCGTTAAGAAGATAGCGGTTCTCGACAGGACCAAGGAACCCGGATCTCTCGGCGAACCCCTTTACCTCGACGTAGTTGCCGCTCTCAATGTTGAAGGCGTAAGCGGCGTAAAGGTAGTAGGCGGCCGTTACGGTCTCGGCTCGAAGGATACACCTCCGTCATCTGTATTCGCAGTATACGAAAACCTCAAGGCTGCCGAGCCTAAGGCAAACTTCACGATAGGTATAGTAGACGACGTTACCGGCCTCTCCCTTGAGGAAAAGGCTTCTCCCGACACCGCTCCCGCAGGCACGATAAGCTGCAAGTTCTGGGGACTCGGCGGCGACGGTACTGTTGGTGCGAACAAGAACTCCATAAAGATAATCGGCGACCACACCGACAAGTTCATTCAGGCATACTTCCAGTATGACTCAAAGAAGACCGGCGGCGTCACGATCTCTCACCTGAGATTCGGCGACAAGCCCATCAAGTCTTCCTATTATATAACCAAGGCTGACTTCGTTGCCTGCCATAATCCTTCCTACATACTCAAGGATTACAATATAGTCAACGATGTAAAGCCCGGCGGTAAGTTCCTTCTCAACTGCCAGTGGACTCCCGAAGAGGTTGAAACCCACCTTCCGGCAAGAGTTAAGAAGTATATCGCAGAGAACAACATAGAGTTCTACACTGTCAACGCAATAGACAAGGCGCGCGAGATAGGCATGGGCAAGAGAACCAACACCATTCTCCAGTCCGCATTCTTCGCACTTGCAAACATCATGCCGATTTCCGAAGCAGTCGACTACATGAAGTACATGGCTAAGAAGTCCTACCTCAAGAAGGGCGAAGCCGTTGTTGAAATGAACTACAAGGCAATAGACGCAGGCGTTGAAGCTCTCGTCAAGATAGACGTTCCCGAATCATGGGCAAAGCTCGACGTCAAGGAAGCTGATCGCGTAGTTGAAGGCGACAGACCGGAGCTCGTCAAGTTCGTGAAGGAAGTCGTTTATCCCGTCGCTGCAATGCAGGGCGATTCCCTCCCGGTTTCCGCATTTGAGGACTATGTAGATGGTACGTTCCCGCAGGGTGCCGCCGCTTATGAAAAGAGAGGCGTCGCTGTTGACGTTCCCGAATGGAATCCCGAAAACTGCATACAGTGTAACCAGTGCGCATACGTTTGTCCGCACGCTACCATCCGTCCGTTCGCTCTGAACGCTGATGAAGCCGCAAAGGCTCCCGCAGCTGCAAAGTACACGGCTAAGATGACCGGTAAGGGCTGTGAGGAATACAAGTTCACCATGGCTATATCTCCCCTCGACTGTATGGGATGCGGCGTTTGCGTAGGCGTTTGCCCGACAAAGCCCGAAAAGAGAGCTCTCAAGATGGTTCCTCAGGAAACACAGCTCGCTCAGCAGGAAGTATTCGACTATGCCGTAAAGAACGTGACAAAGAAGGAGGTTCCTTTTGCGGAGACCACCGTAAAGGGAAGCCAGTTCAACCAGCCGCTGCTTGAATTCTCCGGCTCGTGCGCAGGTTGTGCGGAAACCTCTTATGCAAGACTCATCACTCAGCTCTTCGGCGAGAGAATGTATATATCCAACGCTACCGGATGCTCCTCCATTTGGGGCGGCTCCGCACCTGCAACTCCTTACACCGTAAACCAGCAGACCAAGCGCGGTCCCGCATGGGCTAACTCCCTCTTCGAGGACAACGCTGAGCACGGTCTCGGTATATATCTCGGTCAGAAGACCATACGCGAAAAGCTCATAGGCAAGGTTACAGAGCTTGCAGAGAGCGAAAAGACCTCCGACGAATTCAAGGCTGCCGCTAAGGCATTCCTCGACACGAAGGACGACAGCAAGGCAAACGACGTGGCTACCAAGGCTCTTATAGCCCAGCTTGAAAAGGCAGCTGCAGCAGGATGTCCCGTTTCTGCGGAAATACTCGCAGAAAAGAATTACCTCTCCAAGAAGTCGATATGGATATTCGGCGGCGACGGATGGGCATACGATATAGGCTTCGGCGGACTTGACCACGTTATCGCTTCCGGCGAAGACGTAAACATCATGGTATTCGATACCGAAGTTTACTCCAACACGGGCGGTCAGGCTTCCAAGGCTTCCAACATCGGTCAGGTCGCACAGTTTGCGGCCGCAGGTAAGGCAATAGGCAAGAAGAACCTCGCCGAGATAGCTATGTCCTACGGCTACGTATACGTTGCACAGATAGCGATGGGCGCTGACATGAACCAGACCATAAAGGCTATGGTAGAAGCTGAAAGCTATCACGGTCCTTCGATCATAATCGGCTACGCTCCCTGCGAAATGCACGGCGTAAAGGGCGGTATGACCAACTGCCAGAGCGAAATGAAGCGTGCGGTTGCCGCAGGCTACTGGCAGATGTTCAGATACAATCCCGCTCTCAAGGCTGAAGGCAAGAATCCGCTCACAATAGACTCCAAGGAGCCTACCGAGGGTTACGTTGACTTCATCAAGAGCGAAACACGTTACAGCCGTCTCGCACAGCAGTTCCCCGAAAGAGCAGAAACGCTGTTTGCTAAGGCTGAGAACGCCGCAAAAGAGAAGTATGAGAGACTTGTCAAGCTGAGCCAGCTCTACGACTGATACGTATTTTAATCACATTCACGGCGTCCGTAAGGGCGCCGTGATTTTTTGCCGGCATATCACCGTAAGCCCTCCGATATTCAATAAAACAGGTCTTTTTTGCCTGAAAAACATTGACACCGGAACACTTTTTCATTATAATTATAGCATAAACTCAAAAAGGAGTCCGGGACTTGAATAATCCATATATGACCGAAAAAAAGCCGACGTCCGCAAGACGCACCGTAAACGCAATAGCGCTTACAATGATTTTTTCCGTGATCTTATCATACCTGCTCTCATATCTGCATTATTATCTTGCGCCTATATTGGAAAACGCCGCGGTATCTGCCGTCTTTGGCATTTCCGGAATGAGCAGGACCGAGGCACTCATATTCGTGCAGGATGCCGTCTCCTCGGAGATGTGGCACAGCCTTATTTACATGATAAGCACCTTCATCACCCTCTTCCTGCCGTTTCACTTTCTGTCAAAGCGCTTCTTCTGTCAGGATTTTGACGACGCAATGAGCTTCAGCGGCAAGGTATACCGCTATTTTCTCATCGCCTTCGCCCTCATGCAGATGATGGGCGTGGTAGGCGTAACCGTATCAAACGCCATATCCTCCGTTCTTATACCGAATTTTGCGGCTATCTCCGAAGAAATAGCCGAGGCGGAAAGCGCGTATATAAGCGCACCCGGCGATGCCGTCGTGTACCTTCTTTCGACCTGCGTCTTCACACCCTTCGTCGAGGAATACGTATTCAGAGGCGTTATATACAAGAATCTGAGAAGATACGGCATAGGTTTTTCGATAGTTTCGAGTGCGATTATGTTTGGTCTTGCGCACGGAAGCGTATCGGGCTTTGTATACGCCTTTTCCTCCGGCATCGTACTCGCTCTTGTCTATGAAAAGACGGGTAACATAAAGACGTCGGTGCTTCTTCACTCCATGAACAACTTCATCATATTCATATTCGACACCCTGCTGCCCTCGTTCCTCGGAGAATACGAGATTTTCATAATAAACATAGCGTTTGACGCACTCATTGGCGTGTATGCTTTGATCGGACTTATAATTTTCATGAGGAAGATAAAGAAAAGCTCCACGACCTCATTTGAGGACAGTGAGCAGAAGCCCGAGCACACGAGCAGTCTCGGCACGCTTTTCGGATCTGTGCCGTTCATCATATACGCACTGCTGTTCGTTTACAATCAAGTGACATATTTTCTGCTTTAGAAGGTAAAATGACATGAGCGAAAAGGAAAGATTCATGAAAAAGGCTCTCGGGCGTGCGAAGACCGCTAGAGAGCGCGGAGAAACGCCCGTAGGCGCCGTGATAGTAAAGGACGGCAAGATAATCGCAGGCGGACGGAACCGCCGTGAGGAAGCGAAAAATGCGCTGTGTCATGCTGAGATGGCGGCAATAAACGCCGCCTGTAAAAAGCTCGGCGGCTGGAGGCTTATCGGGTGCGATATGTACGTTACCCTCGAGCCCTGCCCAATGTGCGCAGGGGCAATCATAAATTCTCGCATTGAAAACGTGTACTTCGGCGCATACGACAAGAAGGCAGGCTCATTCGGAAGCATTGCAGACTTCAACGAAATCGGCTACAACCACAAGCCAAACGTCGAGGGCGGAGTAATGGAAAAAGAATGTTCACAAATTCTCAGTGAATTTTTCAAAGATTTAAGGCATAATAAGAAGAACTCAAAATAAAGGCAGTACCTCCGAAAGGAACAACGTCATGAAAAGAATAGCGATAATAGGTCTCGGTGGGATATCCGAGGTACATATAGCGGCGATAGTCGGCTGCGAATTCGGAAAAATAGAGGCAATATGCGACATAGAGCCGGAAAAGATAGAGAACGCAAAGAAGGCTATTCCTTACCCCGTAAAGGAATATTCGGACTACAAAGAGATGCTGAAAGATGTAAAAGCGGACGTAGTCCACATCTGCACGCCACACTACCTGCACGCCGAAATGACAATAGAAGCAATGCGGAGCGGTGCGGACGTCTACCTCGAAAAGCCGGCGGCAATGGATCCCGAAGAAGGGCTTGAAATGCTGAAGGTGCAAAAGGAGACAGGAAGAAAGGTCTGCGTGTCCTTTCAGAACAGAGTCACCGTCTCAAACCTTGAGGCAAAGAGGATAATAGACTCCGGAGAAATGGGCGGATTTCTCGGCGCAAGGGGCTTTATGACCTGGGACAGAGGCGGCGAATACTACACAAAGAGCACATGGCGCGGAAGGTGGGCGACCGAGGGCGGGGGAGTGCTCATGAATCAGTCGATACACACGCTCGACCTGCTCTACTACTTTGGTGGAGACATAGCTCGCACTGAGGGAACGGCGTCCCTTCGTAAAAACGGAGATATAATAGAAGTCGAGGACACGGCGGAGGCGACGATATTCTACGAAAACGGCAAAAACGCCATCTTCTACGCCTCAAACTGCAACGCCGCAAATTCTCCCGTAATTATGGAAGTATTTCTCGAAAAGGGCTCCCTTATGATAATCGGAAACAGCAAGCTCTTCAAGGACGTCGGAAACGGCTATGAGCTGATAGCCGACGACTCAAAGGAGGCGGTTGTCGGAAAAGCTGTCTGGGGATGCGGACACGCGAAGATGATGGAGCGGTTCTACTCGTCGATAGACGGAAACGAGAAGTACTACTGCACGCTTGAGGACGGTCTGAAGATACTGAAGGTCATCGAGGACATATACAAGACGTCTCCGAACAATTTCAAGGGTATACAGTGATAAAAAAGCAGGCTTACGCCTGCTTTCTGTTTGCCCAAAAGCCATATTTTCAACAAGTTTAAGGTTTTATGGATTAACATTATTGAACAAAAATACCCCGATATAATCGGGGTAAAATTGGAGCTGCTGAGCTGGATTGAACAGCCGACCTCATCCTTACCAAGGATGCGCTCTACCTACTGAGCTACAGCAGCATATTTAATTTTTCCGCTCCGGATATACCGGTTGGCGATCCGGATGGGGCTCGAACCCACGACCTCCAGCGTGACAGGCTGGCGTTCTAACCAACTGAACTACCGGACCGTGAATCGAAGCATTGCGTTACAGAAAAAGCTTTCCACTTCCTGATCATTCGCTCTTGCTTCTTAATTTAAATGGTGGGGGGTACAGGGCTCGAACCTGTGACCCTCTGCTTGTAGGGCAGATGCTCTCCCAGCTGAGCTAACCCCCCATTGGAGCGGATTACGGGGCTCGAACCCGCCACCTCGACCTTGGCAAGGTCGCGCTCTACCAAATGAGCTAAATCCGCGAAGAGTTTCTCGATTTTTCGTCCGCATTTACCATGCGGTCGGCTGCGGCATCAAAGCCGCAAACCGTGGTGCCTCCGGTCGGAATTGAACCAACGACACGGGGATTTTCAGTCCCCTGCTCTACCAACTGAGCTACAGAGGCATATTTTATATGCGTCCGTGATAGAGCATATATTATTGAAATACCAAAAATGGCGATCCGGATGGGGCTCGAACCCACGACCTCCAGCGTGACAGGCTGGCGTTCTAACCAACTGAACTACCGGACCGTAAAGGCCGATGATGCTTCACCGGCTGGCAGGGGAAGAAGGTTTCGAACCCTCGGCACGCGGTTTTGGAGACCGCTGCTCTACCAGCTGAGCTATTCCCCTGTATAATCCTTAAGGCTATCGCCGCAAACCAGGTAAAATAACCCTCGGAACAACACTGCTTGAGTAGTATATCATATTCAAAAAGATTTGTCAAGAGTTTTTGACAAAAAAACTTGATAAAAAATGGCGGTTTTTATCAATAGAACTGTGGGAAGCGGCGTCCCCCCATCTGATTCTGAAGCGCCGTTTTTGATACTTTGCTCTGCTGAGCAAAAATGCAGTATCAAAAGCTCTGCTTTTGATACTCATTAGCTGTTTTACTGCTGAGCGCAGGTGCAGTATCCAAAGTGCTTTCAGCACTTTGAGGAATACGGGATCTTCTTTTTGCGCGTGCAAAAAGAAGCAAAAAGCACGTTTTCTTTCTCTTGTAAGAGAAAGAAAATAGAAAGAGAACTGCGTCGTCGCATAACGGGTTCCGTGCTTCGCACTCCACAGATGCGACGACGGTGCCATGCCCGGTTTTACTACCCTTACAACGGGCATCATAAAAGCGTCGGTTGCAGTGCCTCAAAATTCTTCGGTGGAGTTGCTCATATAAAGAATGTTGCTCGTTTCCGCGCCATGGCAAGTTTTGCGGTCACGAGACTGCGGTGAGGGCGCGGTTTTGATGAGG
>CAJOMW010000034.1 GCA_905235695.1 uncultured Clostridia bacterium
AGGGGAAGCTGTCAGCGTAAGCTGACTGATGAGGTGAAATAATCAAAAAATCCCAAAGGGATTTTTTGTACCTTAACTCCTAACTTCTCACTCCTAACTTCTAACTATTTCACGCTCCTAACTAAAAAACTGCCTCACGGCAGTTTTTTTTGCAGCTCTTTTATAGCCTCTATGTATCCTTCAAAGCCAAGTCCCTTTATCGTCCGCACGCACGCGGCGGAAACAAACGAGTGCTGCCTGAATTCCTCGCGCTTGCTGATGTCCGAGATGTGCACCTCGACTGCCGGAACGGCGACCGTCTTGAGCGCATCGAGTATCGCTATGCTTGTGTGAGTGTACGCCGCCGGGTTTATCACAATTCCGTCGACCTTTCCGTATGCCTCCTGTATCTTGTCGACTATCGCACCCTCGTGGTTCGACTGGAAGCACTCGCACTCTATCCCCTCGCCTTCGCAGTAGCTCTCTATCATCGAAACAAGGTCTGTATATGTGCTCTTTCCGTATATGTCCGGCTCGCGTATGCCGAGCATATTCAGGTTCGGTCCGTTTATGACAAGTATTTTCATCTTTCATTTCCTCCAAAAATTATTTTGTATATTTCATCCGTACATTCCTTTGAATCTTCTCCCATATCTACGCCAAAATCCGAAATAGCCGTGTATATGGGATTTCTTATATCGTAAAGCTCCATAAGTCTCTCTATGCCGCCTGCTGAAAGCGGTCTGCCTGCCGTTGCGAGCTTTTCGGTGTCACGCCTGATGTACACGCATATACCGTTCTGCTTTATCAGATACCTGTTGTACTCTCGTATCGGCGCACCGCCGCCTGTTGCAATAACGCACGACGGATTCTTCGTCAGCTCTGCGAGAACCTCCGTCTCAAGAGCTCTGAAGCTCTCTTCGCCGTCCTCGTTTATGATATCCGGTATCCTTCTTCCCGTCTTTTTCTCCAAATACTTGTCGGTATCGTAAAAATCCATGCCGGTCTTTTCCGCAAGATACCTGCCTATCGTCGATTTTCCGCATCCCGGCATACCCACAAGAACTATATTCGAGACCTTTTTACTGCATTTGCCGAGAATGTCCTCGACCACCGCCGTCCTGTCGGGAAAAGCCGTATCGAAGAACAGCTCGTGCGCCATGACCGCCTGCGCAACAAGCATTGACAGTCCGCTTACCGCCGGAACTCCGAGCTTTTCGGCGTCACTTAAAAATTTGGTTTTAAGCGGATTGTATATCACGTCAAGCGCCGCCGAAAGCCTTCCGAAGCGAGAAAGATCGAGGAGCGACTCGCCGTTGTTCGGATACATTCCGACAGGCGTTGTGTTCACTATTATCTCGGCGTCGGAATTGTCGTATACGTTTTCGTAATTTACCTCTCCGCCCCTTGAAACTATAACTATATCTCTTGCTCCGAGATCCCTTATCACCGCACGCGCCGTGAGGCTGGTGCCGCCCGTGCCGAGTATCAGCGCCTTTCTGCCGGAAATATCGACGCCTGCTTTTTCTATCATATACTTGAAGCCGTAGTAGTCGGTGTTATAGCCGTAAAGCGTGCCGCCATTGTTGACTAAGGTGTTTACAGAGCCTATCTTCTTTGCCTCGTCGGAGACAACGTCGCTGAGTGCGAGAGCGTCTGTCTTGTATGGAATAGTGACGTTCAGCGCACAAAACCCGCGGCTCTTTATGAAGTCGTAAAACTCTTCTTTTGTGAGATTTATCAGCTTGTATTCGAAATTGCCGAGCAGGTTGTGTATTATTTCGGAATAGCTGTGTTTCAGCGTTTTTCCGCAAAGTCCGTATTTTATCATTTGTGTACCTGTATACAAAATTATATTTTTATTTCCTCATATACTCCGATAAACTTAAAGAAAGCGAGGCTCTTTTCAAGCTCCGAGAACAGTGCGAGCATATTTTTATCAAGTCCGTCGGTATCCGCTTCGGCATAGAACATAAATTCAAAGTCCCTGCCGGATATAGGTCTGCTCTCTATCTTTGTCAGGTTGACGCCCATTGCCGCAAATTGTGCGAGGACGCTGAAAAGTGCGCCTGCCTTGTTCTCAATATTGAACATGAACGCCGCCTTGTTTATCGGTCTGTAAACCTCAAGCTCTTTTGAAACGCAGTAGAACATGGTGAAGTTCACCGAGCTGTTCTGCAGGTCTTTTTTCAATATGTCAAGGTCATACAGCTCTGCGCAGTTTTCGGAGGAGATAGCAGCAATGTCTTTCCTTTCGCTTTGGGAAACCATTTTCGCCGCCGCGGCTGTATTTTCGCTCACCGTGACCTTTATCTTCTTATTTGCCGAAAGGAACTCCGAGCACTGCCCTATCGCCTGCCTGTGCGAGAATATCTCGGTGATGTCGCTGAGCGACGTGCCTTTTTTGGCGACGAGCGCATGGTGTATCGGAAGCTTTACGGATTTTATGACCTTTAAGTCGGTTTTGGAGAGCATATCGTAGACCTCGGTGACCGAGCCGTGTATGCTGTTTTCAAACGGAAGCACTCCGTACCTGCACAGTCCGCTCTCGACGCTCTTGAATACGCTCTCGAAGTTCTCAAAGTAGAGTATCTTCGGATCTTTGAATATCTTTTTGCAGGCAATCTGCGAATATGCGCCCTCGACTCCCTGGCAGGCAACGCTTGCGGAGAGAGGAAAATCGGCGTTTTTCTCATAGGCATCCACTACGTCCGAAAAAAGCTTGGACGAAGTGCCCATCATGCTGCTCTGCCTTGCCCTGCTTATCTCGAATATGGTATTGTACAAAAGCGACAGAGATCTGGAATCCGCCTCGTTTCTGCCGTCGGTAAGGCGGTCTATTATAGCCTGCTCGCGCGATGAGTCCCGCACGTTTTTTAAGTGGAGCATCTTGTACCTTGCAACATTCTCGCACAGCTCCATTCTGTGCCAAAACAGTTTCGCTATCTCGTCGTCTGTCAGGTCTATGTTCTTTCTTATTTCACCAAGATCAAGTTCCATTTTGGTACCTCGTTTACTGCTTTATTCCGAATATATCGCATCCAGCACAGCTATTGCCGCCGCCGCTCTTATGACCGCATTTGCTCTGGGCACTATGCACGGATCGTGCCTTCCCTTTATCTCGAGCACTGTGTTCTCGCCCTTTTCAAGGTCGACAGTCTCCTGCGCTCTTGCGATGGATGGCGTAGGCTTTATTGCCGCCCTGAATATAACCGGCATACCCGTCGCCATGCCGCCGCATATACCGCCGGCGTTGTTGGTTTTGGTTCTCACTTTTCCGCTGCCGTCAAAATAATAAGCGTCGTTGAACTCGGAGCCGTACATTTTTGCGCCCTCAAATCCCGCGCCGAACTCTATTCCCTTTACCGCCGGAACTCCGAAGACCGCACGTGAGATGACGTTCTCAAGCCCGTCAAACATCGGGCTTCCCGTGCCGGCTTCAAGTCCGGTTATCTTGCACTCGATAACTCCGCCTACGGAATCGAGGTTTTCTGCGGCACTCTTTATAACGCCTCGCATTTCCTCGCCTTTTTTCTCGTCTATGACGGCAAAATCCATGCCGCATAGCTTTTCCATAAGCCATTCCTCGTCGCTAAGGGTGTCAAACGGTGTATCCGATACGCTTCCGACCGAATATATGTGCGACGCTATTTTTACGCCCTTTTTCTCCAAAATTCCGAGCGCCACAGCACCTGCAATGCATATCGGAGCCGTGAGACGTCCGGAAAACTGTCCGCCGCCGCGAATATCGTAGTTTTCGCCGTACTTCACCATTGCCGGATAATCGGCGTGAGACGGGCGAGGCTTGTGAAGGAGGTTTGAGTAGTCCTTTGAGTGCATATCCGTATTTTTTATTACGGCGCATACGCTCGTGCCGCAGGTCTTTCCGTCAATGACGCCCGAAATGAACTCGACTTTGTCGGGTTCTTTGCGCTTTGTCGAAACGTCGCTCCTACCCGGTGCGCGAAGGTCGAGAAGTCTCTGAACGTACTGGCCGTCTATCTCCGTCCCGGACGGAAGTCCGTCTATGGTAACGCCTATGGCTTCTGCGTGCGACTGCCCGAAAACCGTTATTTTAATATTTTCTCCGAAGGTATTCATATTTCCCTCCCGAATTATCGAATTTCTCTGTACATAGTTATTATACGTTATTATTCGTATATTTTCAACTCTTTTTCGCCCGAAAGTGCCTTGAAATGCTCAAAAAAGAGCGGATACGACTTCTCTACCGCACGAAAATCGGAGATTTCCACGTCGCCGTCGGAAAATGCCGCCGCTATCGCCGCAGACATTGCTATGCGGTGATCGTTGAAGCTGTCTACCTTTCCGCCGCGAAGTTTTTGTATACCGGTTATCAAAATATCGTTGTCCGTCGTCTCTATCCTTCCGCCGAGATTTTTGAGCAATTCGCTGACAGCTTCTATTCTGTCGCTCTCTTTTATGCGGAGCCGCGAGACGTTGGTTATATGCGTTACGCCGTCGGCGACCGCCGCCCTCACGCAAAGGACGGGGACGAGATCCGGAATATTCTTTGCGTCTATCTCCGTGCCTCTCAGCCTTTCTCCTGCGCTGATTTTTACACAGCCGTCTTTAGCGCAAAGCCCGGCGCCCATGCTTTCGAGTATATCAATAACCGCTCTGTCCGGCTGAGAAGAGCTTTTGCTGAGCCCTCTGACAGAAATTTCGCCGTCACCGCAAGCTGCGCAAAGCCAGAATGCGGCGTTTGACCAGTCTCCCTCCGCGCATATATCGCCCTCCGGCTTGCCGTATCCTTTAAGGCAGGTATAGACGCCGTCCTTTTCGACTATCTGCGCTCCGAATCTGCCTATCGCCCCTATCGTCATGTCTGCGTATCCGGCGGACTCGAGGGGAGTTGTGAGCTTTATGCCCTTTGCGCGGCAGACAGGAAGGATAAACAGAAGCGCACTGAGATACTGCGAGCTTACGTTGCCGCTTATTTCAAAACAGCCGTCAAAGTCGGGATTTATCGGGGCTTCTACCGTTATGGGGATATTGTGCGAGGAAAAGACCGCCCCGGCTCTCTCGAGAGACTCGCATAGATCTCTGAAGGGCCGCTCCGGCAGCTTTCCGCGCCCGGTAAGCGTTATGCCCTTGCCGATAAAAGACGCGAGCGGCAGCAAAAATCGTGCCGTAGAACCGCTCTCACGGCAATCGAGTACGGGGCTGTCCGGAATACTCTCAAAATTTATCGGCTCTCTTATCGTGATAACTCCGCTCTGAACGTCTATTTTTGCGCCGAGAGCCGTCATGCAGTCTATCGTTGCGTTTATGTCCGAGGACAACTCGGACGAATATTTTATTCTTACTCTTGAGCCGGAAAGGCAGGCGCAGATAATGAGGCGGTGCAGGTCTGATTTTGATGATATGGCGTCGATTTCTCCGCTTATTTTCACCCTACCGGGAATAACTATCTTTTCCATTAAAGGCTCCTCCGTTCAAACGGCAGCTGAGAGCATCTTCTCGTAGTCGGAAAGGGGGCATTTGACAAGCACACAGCTTCCTATCTTTTCGGGTATCACAAGGGTTATCGAAGCTCCCTCTACCTTTTTGTCGCTTGAGGAGACGGAGAATATCTCATCAGGCGTCATGCCGCACTCCGTCGGAAGTCCGTATTTTTCGAGCAGAGCGCAAAGCCTTTCGGTAATGCTTTCCGAGGCGTAGCCGCATCTTTCGGCAATTTTAGAAACTATCACCATGCCTATCGCAACGGCTGCGCCGTGCGTCAGGCTGTAACAGCTCAGCTTTTCAACGGCGTGTCCTGCCGTGTGTCCGAGGTTGAGGAGCCTTCTCTCGCCATTGTCAAATTCGTCCCTCTCTACTATATCCCTCTTTATCTTAACGCACCTCTCCACCGTCTCCGAGAGGTCTATCGAGCCGTCTTCGAGCCTCGAAAACAGCTCCTTATCACATATCACTCCGTGTTTTATGACCTCCGCATAGCCGCATGAGAGCTGTCTGTCATCGAGCGTCCCAAAGGTGTTTGTATCGCATATAACAAGGGACGGCTGATGAAATGCGCCTGCGAGATTTTTTCCGCTGTCAAGGTCTATTGCCGTCTTTCCGCCGACAGAAGAATCGACTGCGGCGAGGAGCGTAGTCGGTATCTGAATGAAATCCATGCCGCGAAGGAACGTCGCCGCCGCAAAGCCTGCTATGTCTCCGACGACGCCGCCGCCGAGCGCAACTATTATATCCGTGCGCGACAGCTTGCTGTCTGCGAGAAACTCGAGGATAGACGCATAGGTATCTATGTTCTTTGACGCCTCCCCGTTCGGAAAGGCAAAGTCCACCGTCTTAAAGCCGCTCTCTTCAAGGCTTTTCCTGACGGTGTCGAGATAGAGCGACGCCACCTTGTCGTCGGTTATTATAGCCGCACGGCAGGGACTCTTTACCTCGAGAAGGTATTTGCCTGTGTTGCCCAGTATGCCCTCGCCTATCAGCACTTTATATTTTTTTGATGCGTTTACTTCAACCGTTCGCATTTTATTCTCCCTTTTCGTCTTTATTTATCCGTCTATATCCGACTTCCTGTCGGTTCCGCTTCGAAGAAGTGATCTGAGCGTACTCTCATCGCCTTTTTCGAGTGCCGCCCTGTATTCGGAAAGTGCGCCGATTATGCTGTCTATCTCGAATATGAGGTTTTCCCTGTTCTGCATGAAGAGAGAGGTCCACATATTTTCGTTGAGCGTAGCGACTCTTGTCATATCCCGGTATGAGCCTGCCGAAAAGCCTTCGTGCTCGGAGGCGGTCGGGCTCTTTATATACGAGCTTGAAACAATGTGTGCGAGCTGGGACGTATAGGCTATTATCCTGTCGTGTTTTTCGGCGGTGCTGAGGGTTATCTTTCCGAGATCGAGAGGTCTTAGAGCCGTCTTTATGCGCTCGAGCAGCGCAATATCTTCAAACGACGGCGGCACAACGACCATTGACGCACCCCGAAACATATCGGCTCTCGAATACTTTATTCCCGAGAACTGCAGGCCTGCCATAGGGTGTCCTCCTACAAAGGTAAAGCCGTATTTCTCCGCAAGCTCAAAGCCCACTCTGCACACCTCTTTCTTTATTCCGCAGGTGTCTATCACAAGTGCGTCCTTTGAAAAGAGTCCGGATTTTTCCCTTAAATATTTTACGGTATCGTCGGGGTAAAGGGCTATTATGACAAGGTCACATTTCCGGAGTATTTCGTCGGTCAGCTCTTCGTCAATAGCTTCCGACAGCTTTGCATATCCGAGAGTTGCCTTATCCGTATCATATCCGTAGACCTGCGCACCGCCCGACGCTTTGTACGCCTTTGCCATGCTTCCGCCTATAAGTCCGAGTCCGATAATTGCCGTTTTCATGTATATCATTTCCTTTTCTTTGATTGCGCGGCAGCGCCTTTATCACTTTCTGTAAGCGAATTTCTTCACTTCGCTTATTCTCTTGCTGAGGTCGTCAAACTGCTCGGGAGTGAGCGACTGTGCGCCGTCGCAAAGAGCCTTTGCGGGGTTGTTGTGTACCTCTATTATAAGTCCGTCGGCGCCTGCCACAACGCCTGCGAGCGACATGGAGGGAACTGCCATTGATTTGCCCGTGGCGTGGCTCGGATCTATTACGACGGGAAGATGCGTCATGGAGTGGAGCATGGGCACAGCCGATATATCGAGCGTATTTCTCGTCGCAGTCTCAAACGTTCTGATGCCTCTCTCACAGAGTATGACCTTCTCGTTGCCCTCGGACATTATGTATTCGGCGCTCATGAGAAGCTCTTCGAGTGTATTTGAAAGACCTCTCTTGAGGAGTATCGGCTTGTCCTGTCTTCCGAGGTGCTTGAGAAGCTCAAAGTTCTGCATATTTCTCGCTCCGACCTGGATTATATCAACGTCCTCAAAGAGCGGCAGATGCTGATAGTCCATTATCTCCGTGACTACCGGTATGCCGACCTTCTTCTTTGCCTTGATAAGCAGCTTCATGCCGTCCTCCCTCATGCCCTGGAAAGCGTATGGAGAGGTTCTCGGCTTGAAGGCGCCGCCGCGAAGGACGTTTGCGCCGGATTTCTTTACCGCTTCGGCTATTCCGCAGAGCTGCTCCTCGGATTCTATCGAGCAGGGACCTGCCATAACCATGAGATTTCCGCCGCCTATCTTAACGCCGGGCGCTATTTCTATGACGGTGTCCTCCGGGTGGAACTTTCTGTTCGCCTTTTTGAACGGCTCCGCTATGCGCTTTACGTCCTCGACTATGTCGAGTGCGTGGAGCATATCTATATCTATCTTGGACGTGTCTCCGACAAGTCCCATTATAGTCTGATTTGCGCCGTAGGTGAAGTGCGGCTCTACGTTCATGTCGGCAAGCCACTCTGTCAGTCTGTCAAGCTGTTCCTTGTCATAATTGCTCTTTAAAATTACTACCATTTTTCTGATTCCTTTCTCTTGCAGCTATATTTTAAATTTTTATTTTTGCGGCAATAAAATAAGACCGCAAGCCTATCAACTGCGGTCTTTCATCATTATTTCTCTTTGACTTTTCAAATCATACAAGCACAACGACGAAAGACCTTGCTAAAGTAATAAGCAAAGCTAAAGAAAAAGTTATAAAAATATACTGCAGAAACGTTATATAGCTTCATTTT
>CAJOMW010000035.1 GCA_905235695.1 uncultured Clostridia bacterium
CATAAAAAGAACATAAAAAGCAGCGCATTAGGCAAAGTGGAACAATAGTATTATATCTGCGCCTACACCTCATCCGAGCGGCTTCGCCGCCCACCTTCCACTCGGAGGGGAAGGCTTATTTGCGCTCAGCAGAGCAACAGAAAAAGAACATTAAAGGCGGCGCTTTCGCAAGCCGCACCTGCGCTCAGAAGCGCAACAAAAACGGCGGCACGAGGAAGTCATGCCGCCGAAGTCGTTTTTCAGATATTCACTATAAAAAATTTATATAAATATTTGATTCAAATATTTCCTCAGTCTCCAAAGTCGATTCCGACTTTCCACAGATAGTAGGGGTTGACAAATACTCCGTCAACCGAAGCTGCAAAGTGTACCTGGGACGCAGACGAACAGGTCGCTCCGCTTACCGATACCGCAAAGCCGCTTGTGCCCGCCGTTCCTATAACTCCGCCCTTGGATACGCTCGCACCTTCTTCAACAGCTATGCTGCCGAGGTGGAAGTAGTAGCTGTAAACCGAGCAGCCGTGGTCTATTACCACAGTGTTTCCGGTGAGTCCCAGGGTTCCGGCAAAGGCTATGCGCCCGTTGTTTGAAGCGTATACGCTCGCACCGTCGGACATCACGACGTCAATTCCGTTGTGAACGTAATTCGTCGAGTATAAGCCGTGAACGTTTCTCACCGTTCCAAAGTCAGCCATTCCCGTGCCGACGATTCCCGTGTTGCTTGCGTCGGGATACAGGAACTTGCCGTCCCAGAGCTTGACAGGGCTCGGAGAGTCGTTGACTTTCTTTATCATCTCTTCATATTCGGCAACGGTTTCGGTTGTGAAGGTGGTCTGAAGATTGCTGTCGGTCACAAACAGCTCCTGCGACGTAACCGAAGGCGCTCTGCCGTCCCTCACCTTTAGCTGGAGCGTCTGCGACGCGCCGTCCTCAAGCGAGAGCGTAAGCGTGTACGTTCCGGAAGCAGCCGACGTGTAATCTGCTGGAACAAATGCGTAGCTGTAATCCCCGGAGTCGGATTTGAACACCTTGAGCTCTTCGGGAAGCGGATAATCGCACTGTGCGTAGAGCTTTTCGCCGTCGTTGAAGTTCTGCATTTTAAGGATAGTGAAGTCGCCCTTGCTTACCACTCCGTTATAGATGAGCGTGTAGGAGGGAGCAACGTCGTAGAGAACGGAAGCGTAGTAGGTGGCGGTTCCGTAGTAGGAAGAGCCGTCCTTCTGGAGCCATTCGGCGTTTATAACAAGGTCGTAATAGGTGTCGTTTGCGGACATGACGTCGGCGTTGAGCATATTCTCGTACGCACCTTCATGCTTTACCACGCCGTTCTGCGACAACAGCACCGTCACGTTATCCGGCTGAGCTTCCGAGTAGAATGTCAGATCTCCGATCGAGCTTACGCTTATTTTATATAAGGGCTTGTCAGCCGAAGAAGTTATGTCCTTTGACTCATATTCGCCGTTTGCGTTGAGATAGCACCACGTTCCGCCGGCAGGCTCGATGATGGTGACATTCGATCCGACAGTGACAGCGGCGTATGGAACGACAGCGTTGGTGTTGACCGATGCGAAAAGGTCGGTGCCGAGAAGCGCCTGTGCGTCGTTTTCGGTAAGCATATAGTACTTTTCGGCTTCGTCTGTGAAGATGCACGCCGATACATCGTTCTTCATATAGAAGTTGTAGGAGCGGGTAAGTCCGTCGTCCTCAAGGATCGTGACCACGTATGGCGTCTCCTCGGAGAGATCGCGGAAGTTTTCGTCTATAAGCCTTGCGTTTTCTATTATCTTCGCATAAAGCTCAAAGCTTGCGTCGTCTGCAAGAGTTGTGACGCTGCCGTCCGGAGCGCTTACGCTTATCTCCGTCATTCGGCTTGTCTTCACGGCATCCGTGTCGGAATGAAGCCCGAAATAAACGGCGAGTATTGCCGGGATTATGAGAATGACGGCAACTATGATAATTGCGTTTCTGTTCTTTTTGTTAAAAACCGTGCTGTTCATTCAACCGTTCCTTTCTTTCAAGTGTCATAATATACTTATATTATATATTTTTTTACTCGTTTCGTCAATCCCTTATTTCTGAATATTAAATTAAAATATTTGGCGGAAATGTTTTTTGCTGTGAAATAACGAAAAAGCAGCCCATTTAAAGCGCTGCTTTTTATATTCTTTTTCTGGTGCTCTGCTGAGCAAGGTTGCGGTTGGCAAAAGCCGTGCCCCAGCCAATTTTGCATAATGCATTATGCATTTCTCAGCTGTGTGCCTCAAACCAAGTAAACCCTTCCTCTGCCTGTACCTCGAGAGGAACAGCAAGCTCTGCGGCATTTCTCATTTCTTCTTCGAGGACTTTCTTTGCCCTCTCGGCATCCTCCTTTGACGCCTCAACTATCAGCTCGTCGTGTACCTGAAGTACGAGGCGCGCGTCGAGACCTTCCTCCTTTAAGCGGCGGTGTACGTTTACCATCGCTATTTTTATAATGTCGGCGGCGGTGCCCTGGATAGGCGCATTCATCGCTACGCGCTCGCCGAATGACTGCAGGTTCTTGTTCTTTGCGGACAGCTCGGTTATATACCTGCGCCTTCCGTACAGCGTCTCGGAGTAGCCCTTTTCCCTGGCGGACGCTATCGCCCCGTCAAGATACTGCTTTATCTTGGGATACTTTGCAAAATACGACTTTATATACTCCGCCGCCTCCTTGCGCGAGACGTGTATGTCGCCTGCGAGAGAGTAGTCGCCGATGCCGTAGATTATGCCGAAGTTTACCGCCTTTGCCTTCTTTCTGAGGTCGCCCGTAACCGCCTCAAGCGGAACGCCGAAAACCTGAGAAGCGGTCGAAGCGTGTATGTCAAGCCCGTTGCGGTAGGTCTCTATCATGTTCTCGTCTCCGGACATTGCCGCCAAAAGGCGAAGCTCTATCTGCGAGTAGTCCGCATCTATCAGAACGTGATCCCCGTCGCAAGCCTCAAAGAACTTTCTCAGCTCTCTGCCCTCGGCCGTTCTTATCGGGATATTCTGCAGATTCGGCTCTGCGGACGAGAGACGGCCGGTAAGCGTGAACGCCTGCTTGAACGAGGTGTGTATCCTGCCGTTTTGGTCGGCGACGTCAAGAAGTGCGTCGGTATAGGTGGATCTGAGCTTTGCGACGAGCCTGTATTCGAGTATTTCATTTATTATCGGGTGGTAGGGACGGAGGCGCTCAAGCGTCTCTGCGTCGGTGGAAAAGCCGCTCTTTGTCTTCTTTATCGCAGGAAGGTCGAGCTTTTCAAACAGCACCTCTGCAAGCTGCTTTGTGGAGTTTATGTTGAACTCGCAGTCTGCGAGCGCATATATATTCGCCTTTCTCTCCTCAAGGCGCGCCTCAAGCTCGTCCGAAAAGGCTCTGAGCCCTTCTCTGTTCAGCTTGAAGCCGGCTATCTCCATTTCCGATAGTACTTCAGACGTCGGCATCTCTATCTCATAAAAAAGCTTTTCCTGCCCGTTGTCGGCAATTATCCTTGAGAAGTCCGCATACGCCTTTTTTACGGACGATACGCACATTGCCGCCTTCTGATCCGCCTTTGCGGTATCGACTCCGACAATGCCCGAGTACGAATACAGGTTATCGAGGTTCACTACCTTTGCGGGATCCGCAACATAGGAGGCGAGCATGACGTCAAAATCGCTGTTTTTCAGCTTTACCCCCTTGCCGTGCAGGAAGAGATACGCATCCTTGCAGTTACAGAGCACCGTCTTTACGTTTTCGTCCTCAAAAACACGTCTGCAGGCCGATTCCGACGCATCGCATCGGAAAATTTCGTCGGTTTCGCCGGTCGCATAGTAAATTTTGCCCTGATTCTTCTCTATAAACGCATAGACACGCCCCGAAAAGCCGTCGGGGAGGTCTTTTTCGGTATATTCGAGCACCTGCGGCTCTATGTCGAACATCGAGAGGTTGCCGTCGTCGGCAGCGCCTGCCTTGTCGAGACCGAGCCTTGTTATTATGCTTCTCAGCTCGTACTCGCTGCAGATGTCGAGCATACCTTTCACGTCCATGCCGGAATATTTCAGCTCTTCAAGCGGCGTGTCGAGCGGCACGGAGCGGCATATCTCCGCAAGGAACCTGCTCTCGTAAGCGGAGTCCTTTCCGTTCTCGAGCTTTGTGCGGACAGCTCCCTTTATTTCGGGATCGCCCCCCTCGAGCGCAGTGTACAGCGCATCGAGCGAGCCGTACTTTGCAATGAGCGCAACCGCCGTCTTTTCGCCTATTCCCGGAACGCCCGGTATGTTGTCTGACGTATCGCCCATGAGCGCTTTTACGTCTATGAGCTTATCGGGAGTAAGTCCGCCGTACAGCTCCTTTATCTTTTCGGTGTCGTATACCGACGTCTCCTTTGTTGACGCATAAAGCACGAACGTGTTTCCGCCGATAAGCTGGAAGGAGTCGCGGTCGCCCGTCATTATATAGGATGCGAGATCTTCCGACGAATCAGCCGACAGAGTTCCGAGTATGTCGTCCGCTTCGTAGCCCACCTTTGTGAGCACGTGAAAGCCGAGCAGCGACGCTATCTTCTTTGCCGGCTCGAGCTGCTCGGCAAGCTCCTCCGGCATACCCTTGCGGTTTGCCTTGTAATAAGAGCACTTCTTATGGCGGAAGGTCGGCTCGCGAAGGTCGAATGCCATCGCCGCATAGTCGGGCGACAGTTCTGTGAGCTGCTTATGGAGCATATTTATAAAGCCAAACAGGGCGTTGGTATTCCTGCCGTCACGCGTTGTAAGCGGCTTTACGCCGTAAAACGCACGGTTCAGTATGCTGTTGCCGTCAACGATAAGAAAGGTTTTCATGGTAACCTCCAAGTAGTGGTTTGATGTATGTTTATAAGGAGAAAACTCTTTAAAAGTTAGGAGCAGTTAGCAGTGAGGAGTGAGGAGTGAGGAGTTAGGAGTTAGGAGTGAGGAGTTAGGAGTTAAGGTAACAAAAATCCTTTGGATTTTTGTATTTTAATTAAGACTGATTAAAAGTATGCTTTTTTGTTTAATTTACATAATGCTGATTATTCTGTTTTATGTAAATTAAATTTTGATGGGTGTTTACATAATTTCAGAAAACGTTGTATTATGTAAATAGATTTTTCCCTTAAGTTAGTTTACGTAATTTTAAATTTTCAAAATTATGTTATAAACAAGCTGCGACACAAGTTAACATAACATCAAATTTTAAAGATTATGTAAATTGCGCATATCGTTGTCTACATAACCTTTAATATTATAAAATAACAAAAATCTCCGATTTTTGTTACCTTAACTCCTCACTCCTCACTCCTAACTCCTCACTGCTCCTCGCTCCTTCTGCAATGCTTTTCAAAACATCTTCCGCCTCAGCAAACACCTCTCCTGCCTTTTCGCAGAGCGCTTTGTCTCCGTCCCTTGCGGCGAAGGTGTACTTTGCCTTGTCGAACATTCCGAGGTCGTTTTCCCCGTCGCCGAGAGCGGCAGTGTCGAGCTTTGAGAGGTACAGGCGCATCTGGAGGTCGCTGAGCGCGGCGCCTTTGTCGGCGTATCTCGTTATATATTCTATCCAATTATCCTCATTATAGCAAACTCTTATGTCAAAGGGAAGCGGCGCAAGCGCAGGCGGCTTCTTTTCGGTGCCGTATACGCCTATGCGGTATATCGGCTCCTTTATTTCGTATACGTTCTCTATCGGCACGAGCCGGTCCACATTCTCCCTCTCGAGCTTTGCGAGAAACTCAGTATTTCCTGCGAGTACGTATGAGAACTTGTCCGAATAATACACGATGGGATCCCCCTCGTATATCGGCGCCCTTGCGAGCTTCAGCACGTTCTCTATGCTTATCTGCTTGTGATAGAGCACCTTGCCGCGGTATATGCACAGCGCACCGTGCGCACAGATATAGTAAACGTCATCGGCAAAGGGAAGGCTTTCCGACACCTTTCTCATGCTGTAATAAGAGCGTCCCGAGGCAAGCGCTATGTGCCGCCCCTCATCGAAAAGCCTTGTGAGCGCATCGGCGACTTCCTTTCCCAGCTTCGTCTCGCCCTTTTTCAGAAGGGTGCCGTCTATATCACAGGATATAAGCTTTATCATATTTGACCTCCGTGTCGGGTTTTATCTTTGTTTACATAATTTCGAGTTTTTGTGATTATGTAAACACAATTCTCATATATCCGCAATTTACGGATAATTCAAAAAAGTCTGCACAAAAGCAGACTTTTGTCGTTATTTAAATGGTAAAGAGCAGCCTCAGGAAGCGTGCATCCTCGACCAGTATGAGGAGGAAAGGCGAGAGCAGCAGCACGCTGTCGAACCTGTCGAGGATACCGCCGTGTCCGGGGAATATCCATCCGTAGTCCTTAACTCCGTACGTTCGCTTTATGACCGAGAGAAGCAGGTCTCCGACCTGTGCGAGCACCGACGAGATTATGCCGACGACGGCAAGTCCAAGATAGTTCGGGGATATATCGGCCTCAACGAAGTGCGGCATTACCGCTCCGTATATCATAAAGGCTATCATGCAGAAGAGCGCGCCGCCTATGGCGCCTTCGACCGTCTTTTTGGGGCTTATCTTAGGGCAGAGCTTGTGCTTGCCGAAGAACACGCCGGAAAAGTACGCAAAGACGTCGGTTATCCATGCGCCTATAAACACGAGCAGGTATATGTACTGACCGATGTCGCGTCCCGCATTGGTTCCGACCTCGTCCGTGACGTATCTCAGCCTTACGAGGCAAAGGTAACACGTCGTTATGTACAATACCATGGTAAACGCCGTGCAGACCGACTCCGTTTTCACTTTATCGTGGAAAAACACGAGGGTGAAGAGCAGGACAAACATATATGCGAAGGTTGCCGCCATGAGCACGCCGTATCTGAATTCAAGCGCGAGGACGGGGCATATCGCCGCATACAGAAGCGATGGCACCGACAATATGAGATTATTCAGCACACCGATACATTTCAGCATCTCGAAAGCGCTGATAATGCAGAGTACCGTCAGGACCGCCGTATATACGAAGGTGTGGGAGAGGAACAGCAGCACCAGCGCAAGAACGCCGATTATCGTCCCTGTAATTATTCTCTGTTTCATTTGTCGTCACCCCGCTTTGCGGTTTTGCAAGCAAAATTTATTTAATGCTCTTTTCGGGCACATTGTAGCCTCCAAAGCGTCTCTTTGCACCGGAGAAGGCGTAAAAGACGTCGTACAGCTCCTTCTTTGTGA
Organism: uncultured Clostridia bacterium; assembly: GCA_905235695.1. Taxonomy (GTDB): domain Bacteria; phylum Bacillota; class Clostridia; order Oscillospirales; family CAG-382; genus UMGS882. Next base: position 7,212 of record CAJOMW010000035.1, read on the forward strand.
AGTCCGGCCAAAGCGTCGGAGTAAAGTACAGCTCGGCATAGGAGGCCTGCCAGAGAAGGAAGTTTGAAAGGCGCATATCGCCGCCTGTGCGCACGATTATATCCGGATCGCCTACGGGCGTGGTATAGAGATTTGCCGATATGTCGTCTTCGGTTATCTCCTTTTTGCCGCTCTCGGCGAGGATATTGAACGCACGGCATATCTCGGCTCTGCCGCCGTAGTTGAGGCAAAGATTGAGGTTGTACTCATTGTTTGCGGTCTTTCTCTCGGCTTCCCTCATCTTTTCGCGGACGTACTCGGGAAATCTTGATTCGTCGCCGAGAAGCCTCAGCTTTATATTCTTCTTGTACTTTTCCCTTATAACGTCGTCAAGGTATTCTTCGAGAAGGGATATTATGCCGTTTATCTCCTCTTCCGAGCGCTTCCAGTTCTCGGTTGAGAAGGTGTATGCGGTTACGGTCCTGACGCCGGCGTCGCGGCAGTACTCGGTTATTTCCTCGAATTTTGTCGCGCCTGCCTTATGTCCGGCCGTTCTCGGGAGGGCACGCTTTGTCGCCCACCTTCCGTTGCCGTCGAGTACAAATGCGACATGCTGCGGCACCCTTTCGGGCAGTTTTAAATCCTTATCTTTAAGCTTTTTGAACATCAGACGGTCATTATCTCTTTCTTCTTCGCCTCTGCGACGGCGTCGACGTTCTTTATATACTTATCCGTGAGATCCTGTATGAGCTTTTCGGAAGCCTTGAGCTCATCCTCGGTCATCTCGCTGTTTTTCTTCATATCCTTTGCCTTTTCGTTTGCGTCGCGTCTTATGTTTCTTACAGCGACCTTGCCCTCTTCAGCCATCTTTTCTACCTTCTTTGCAAGCTCCTTGCGGCGCTCTTCGGTGGGCTGAGGGAAGGAGAGGCGGATCACCTTGCCGTCGTTCTGCGGATTTATGCCGAGATCGGAAGCGAGGATAGCCTTTTCGATGTTCTTGAGGCAGGAAGCGTCCCACGGAGAGATGACAAGCGTTCTCGGATCGGGCGTCTTTACTTCCGCAAGCTGATTTACGGGCATATTGCTGCCGAAGTACTCGACTTGTACGGAATTGAGAAGTGCTGCGCTTGCTCTTCCCACGTTTATGGAAGCAAATTCACTTTCGAGACTTGCAACCGATTTCTGCATCTTTTCTTCGTATGACTTAGTTTCGATTTTCATTCTGTATTCCTCCATGTTAAAATTTAAATGATGCGAACCCCGTTCGCAAAAAATCAATTGGAATTTGACCTCGCCCAAATCCGCAATTTTTTCTCAAGGTCGACGAAAATTTTTCATGTCTTGTTTAAGTTTGTTTTTGGAATTTATCTTATTATTTCTGCTGAAAGCAGCAG
>CAJOMW010000036.1:0-1034 GCA_905235695.1 uncultured Clostridia bacterium
ACGTACAAATTAGCAGAATTGAGTAAAAAATCCCGCGGCAGACACCGTGGGATTTACTTTTATTCGGCAATTTCTTTATTTCTCTTTTTACAATACAGATAATGCGATACAAATACGGCATATATGTATATAACGGTTGCCGCAATGCTTATATACGCATATTTATAGGACAGCGCCATGGCGCATATAAACGCAAGGGAAATCAAGCCGAGAAAGGCAAAATAGCGCTTTGAAATGCGAAGATGCGGCTTTGCGTACCTTTCCGTGAGGAAAAGAAACGTAAAATATACGACCATGGAAGCCACCATGAACACGTTTTTGGGGACGTCGTTGACCTCCGGCTCTCTCATAAATTCAAGGGCAACGGTTATGTTGTTGAGTGCGGTTATCAGAAAAATGTGAATGAACATATATCCGACGCCTGCCGTCTCTGATTCCCGGTCTATTACGTTATCGTAAAAGTATCCGTAGCAGAGGAAGAGACCTGCGACTATCAGAAAAGCCATAAGAGAAAAATATATGCTGTTAAAGCTGAAACCGCCTTCAAAATACCCGGCAATGCCTATTATCATCTCGCCGAACGTAAATACCACGTAAAGCATAACTCTTTCGGTGAGGTGAGCGAAATCTACCGACATAAGCTTGTTTACGTCTCTCTTTGCGATAGATGCTATCATTCCGAAAACCATAGCAAGCGGAGCAAACGGTATCTTGGTAACCATATACAGCGGTATGGACGCAAACACAATTACTGCTTCTGTAAACAGCATATACATATTGTATTTTAAGTTCTTATCCTGCCACGGCATGAGTCTGCCGCTCTTTTTCAGCTTTATGAGATACTGAACGCCGAGATTTATGAGTATAAGTCCCCAGGCTGCGTTGTATCTTACGTAAAATTCCTGCCAATGCACGCGCGTCCCGTCAGCCATATAGTACAGCAGATACATATTTATGAATATACAAAGATATTCCGCAAAACCGTTGCTTCCGTATCTGTTTATAAACAGCACCGTGAAATACCACACATGAAG
>CAJOMW010000036.1:1064-9647 GCA_905235695.1 uncultured Clostridia bacterium
AAAGTAAGTCTCGGCTCCGATAAATCCGTTCTCTATCGTATGGAGAAGGGAATTGTTTCTTCCGATGATGTAAACGAAAATCAGATCGTATATAAGCTCTATATACTCGACCTTTTTCTCGCCGCCTTGATTCCCGAAAAGCTCAGACATGGCGTTTCTCCTTTATTTGATATTGCACAAAAGGAAGGTAATCCAAATCGGACTACCTTCTCTTGCGCTTGCTATATAACAGACTTATTTGACGTTTACTTTCTTTCTCTCAACGTAATGAGTGTGGAGAACCTCGTGAGCCTTGTGGCTTCCGGGCTTTCCGAAGTATTCGGCATAAATCGTCTTGATGGCGGGATTCTCGTGCGACTTTCTTATCGGGAGATTTTCGTCATCCTTGTAGAGAGCTGCCGCGCGAAGTCCCTTGAGGTCTACAAAGTTGCGTACAGACGCAGGCTGAATAGGCTGACCGCCGCCGTTTACACATCCGCCGGGGCATCCCATTATCTCTATGAAGGTGTAGTCCTTCTCGCCGCTCTTGACCATGTCGAGAACTTTTCTTGCATTCACAAGACCTGAAGCAACCGCTACCTTTACCTTGAGACCTGCAACGTCGTATTCAGCTTCCTTAATGCCTGCTGTGCCGCGAACTTCCTTGAATTCGATGTTTTCAGCGGGCTTTCCGGTAAGCGTTTCAACTGCGGTTCTGAGAGCTGCTTCCATAACGCCGCCGGTAGCGCCGAATATGGTACCTGCGCCGGAGCCTATGCCGAGAGGAGCGTCAAACTCTTCGTCGGGAAGCTCGGTAAAGTTTATACCTGCGCGCTTTATCATTCTTGCTATCTCACGGGTGGTGAGGGATACGTCTGTATCGGGGTATCCCGAAGCGGACTGACCGTCTCTGCCTATCTCAAACTTCTTGGCGGTGCAGGGCATTACGCTTACTACGAACAGATCCTTAGGATCTATACCCATCTTTTCGGCATACCATGTCTTTATGACAGCGCCGAACATCTGCTGAGGAGACTTACATGTAGAGAGATTGTCGAGCATATCCGGATAATAGTGCTCGCAGAACTTTATCCATCCGGGCGAGCAGGAGGTTATCATCGGAAGCTTTCCGCCGTTCTGAACTCTTTCTATAAGCTCATTTGCCTCTTCCATTATCGTAAGGTCAGCGCTGAAGTTGGTGTCGTAAACCGCATCAAAGCCGAGTCTTCTGAGGGCCGCTGCCATTTTGCCGGTTACGAGGCTGCCGATAGGCATACCGAAGCACTCACCGAGCGTGGCACGGATAGAGGGAGCGGTATGTACGATTACGTGCTTTGTGGGATCTGCGAGAGCGTCCCAAACCTTCTGGGTGTCGTCTACTTCCGTAAGAGCACCTGTCGGGCATACTGTTATACACTGTCCGCAGGATACGCAGGCAACTTCATCGAGCTGAAGGTCGAATGCGCAGCCTATATGAGTATTGAAGCCTCTCTCGTTTGCGCCGATAACGGCAACAGCCTGGTTCTTTTCGCATACTGCTACGCAGCGGCGGCACAGAACGCACTTGTTGTTGTCCCTTATCATGTGAGGCATGGACTTGTCTATCTCATATCTTGGAGCAGAGCCGGAGTATGCGTTTTCATCTTCTACGCCGTAGTCCTTGCAGAGCTTCTGGAACTCGCAGTTTTCGCTCTTTACGCAGGAGAGACATTTCTTGTCGTGATTGGACAGAAGAAGCTCAAGAGTCATTCTGCGGGATTTGAGAACTGTGGGGCTGTGGGTGAGTATCTCGGTGCCTTCTCTGTCAAGGGGATATACGCAGGCGGCAACCAGGCTTCTTGCGCCCTTTACTTCAACTACGCACATACGGCACGCGCCGATCTCGTTTATATCTTTAAGATAGCAAAGAGTGGGAATGTCTATTCCAACGCTTTTGCAGGCTTCAAGTATCGTTGCACCCTTGCGGACGCTGTACTCTCTGCCGTCTATAATAACATTTATCATATCCATTTTACGTTTCCTCCTTACTTCTTATTTCTTTTCGATTGCGCCGAAGCTGCAGTTGGACATACATACGCCGCACTTGATACACTTCGACTGGTCAATTACGTGAGGAGTCTTGACTTCGCCGCTTATAGCGCCGACAGGGCAGTTTCTCTTACACTTTGTACAGCCCTTACACTTGTCAGCGTCAATGGTGAACGAGAGAAGGTCTTTACATACGCCTGCGGGACATTTCTTATCGACGATGTGAGCTACGTACTCATCCCTGAAGTAACGCAGAGTTGAAAGAACAGGGTTCGGAGCAGTCTGACCGAGACCGCAGAGTGCGTTGTTCTTTATGTAGTAGCACAGCTCTTCGAGCTTGTCGAGGTCTTCAAGCTCAGCCTTGCCGCTGGTTATCTTTTCGAGCATTTCGTAAAGACGCTTTGTACCAACACGGCACGGAGTACACTTACCGCACGATTCGTCAACCGTGAACTGGAGGAAGAACTTAGCTATATCGACCATACAGTTGTCTTCGTCCATAACTATAAGTCCGCCGGAGCCCATCATGGAGCCGATAGCGATAAGGTTGTCGTAATCAATGGGGGTGTCTATAAGGGAGGCAGGGATACATCCGCCGGAAGGTCCGCCTGTCTGAGCAGCCTTGAACTTCTTGCCGTTCGGTATGCCGCCGCCGATTTCTTCGATTATCTCGCGGAGGGTAGTTCCCATAGGTATTTCAACAAGACCTGTGTTCTTTATCTTGCCGCCGAGAGCGAATACCTTAGTACCCTTGCTGTTTTCGGTACCCATGGATGCAAACCAGTCTGCACCCTTGAGTATTATCTGAGGTATATTTGCATAGGTCTCAACGTTGTTGAGTACGGTAGGACGCTCGAACAGACCTTTTGCCGCAGGGAAAGGAGGACGGGGATGAGGCTCGCCGCGCTTACCCTCGATAGAGGTCATAAGAGCCGTTTCTTCGCCGCAGACGAATGCACCTGCGCCGAGACGAATCTCAAGGTCGAAATCAAAGCCGGATCCGAATATGTCTTTTCCGAGAAGTCCGTATTCTCTTGCCTGATCTATTGCTATCTGAAGTCTGTGTACCGCTATAGGATACTCCGCACGAACGTATACGTAACCCTGGGTAGCTCCTATCGCATAGCCTGCTATTGCCATTGCCTCGATGACTGCATGAGGGTCGCCTTCAAGAACCGAGCGATCCATGAATGCGCCGGGGTCGCCTTCGTCGGCGTTACAGCATACATACTTCTGACCGCCGTCCTGGACGAGCGTGCGTGCGAGACTCCACTTTCTGCCGGTGGGGAAGCCTGCGCCGCCTCTTCCGCGAAGGCCGGAAGCGAGAACAACGTCTATGACCTGTTCGGGTGTCATTTCCGTGAGGACTTTTCCGAGTGCGGCATAACCGTCGGTTGCAATGTATTCTTCAATATTTTCGGGATCTATAACGCCGCAGTTTCTGAGAGCTACTCTCTTCTGCTTCTTGTAGAAGCGCGTCTCGCTGAGCGGAACGGGCTCTTCGTTTGCTGCCTCTGCCTTGCCGACGGAATCGTTATAAACGAGCCTTTCGACTATTCTTCCTTTAAGAAGATGCTCGCTGACTATCTCGGGAACATCATCTGCCTTAACGCAGCTGTAAAAAGTGCCCTCGGGATAAACAATCATTACAGGGCCGTTCGCACAGAGACCGAAACAACCAGTAGAAACGATTTTTATTTCGTCTGTGAGGCCGTTTTTCTCAAGCTCTTCAACAAGCTTTGCCTTGACGTCTCTGCTGCCGGAAGAGGTACATCCCGTACCGGCACAAATAAGTACATGTGAACGTATCATTTATTTTTCCTCCGTTGATTTATTCGCTTTCTTTTAAAGTATACTCTGTTACGGGCTTGCCGTTCTTGATATGCTCTTCAACGACTCTCTTAGCCTTATCGGCGGTCATCTTGACGTATGTGACCTTGTCTTTGCCGCTCTGATAAACTTCAACTACGGGTTCGTACTGGCATATTCCTATGCATCCGGTCTGGGATACTGTAGCTACGTCGGAGAGTCCCTTGTCGTTTATCTCCTCGAGAAGTGTGTTGAGAACAGGTCTTGCGCCGGCCGCAATACCGCAGGTAGCCATACCAACGACTATGCGAATGTCATTTGAGCCTTCGCGAAGAGAAACCTTGTCCTTCATTTTGTTTCTGATTTCAGCAAGTTCTGCCAATGATTTCATAATAGCAATTCCTTCCTTTGAGTTTATTTATTTTTTTATTTTTTATACTGTTCGGCAAGATAATCTCTTATCCATATAATGACTTCGGGATTATCGAGCGGTACTCCGTCGAGGGCTTCCTTAAATTCCCTCGTATCCGCCGAAACGGTTGAGCCGTCGGCAAATTCGTGGATAAATACAATATCGTAATCCTTGCAGCTCTGTATAAGCGTACACAGGGTAGATATTATATCTCCGAGCGGAGTAAAATCTATATGATTCTTATAGAATAATGCCTTTATCGTAGTTCCGTGATTTTCCGGATCTTCAGATGCCGTTTTTGACTCTATTGTCAGGTTTCCGCCCGTCTGCATTGCCGCAAGCGAGAAGAACGGTATTCCGAGCCCGACTTTTCTCGTCTTTCTCGTAGTCGTGAACGGATCCGAAACGGTTTCTCTGAGCTCTTTTGACATGCCGCAGCCGTTGTCCTTGACGGATATGGTCATTGTCTCGTCGTCTTCAGTTATGGAGATTTCGATGAGAGACGCTCCGGCGCTAATGGAGTTCTGAGCAATATCGAGAATGTTGAGTGACAGCTCTTTCATCGTTATTCATCCTCCTTCAGCAGCTTTGCAAAGAGGGAACGCCTTACTTTGTCACTGCTGTACGGCTCGTCGTCGAGCATGAAGAAATTTTCGGCTTCATTTATATCCCACAGATAGTGAGCGTCGGAGTCCGTAATGAAAAAGCAGCTCGAAAGATTCGGATACTTCTCGAGATATTCCTCTTTTTTTGAGGCGTTGTTAAGCTCTGCGTACTCAAAGCCGGTGTCTTTGGGAAAATCGCCGAGTATGGCAATTATACCGTTTGACTGCTTGTCGACGTGGGCGGGGCAGACGAACGCTCCGTAGCTTTTGGCAAGAGATGAAGCACTCTGAAGGTCGAGATCCGTTGCGTTTATCAGCAGATTTTCTTCATTTCCGATAATGTTGTCGTCCTCGTCCATGATATACTGCTCTCCGAAAATTTTCGGCTTGTTCGGTATCTTTATCCTGTGGTTTTTATCAACGTCATCGGAAAAAGCCATTGCGTTTTCGAGATTCTCGAAGAGACATACAATGTGTATTTCCTCTGAGGTCGTAAGCTCCATACCGGCAATGCCTATAATGCCGTTCTTCTTGCACGCGGCTAAGAAAGCGGGGCAGTTTTTTGACGTGTTGTGATCCGTCAGAGCTGCTATCTGGAGTCCTTTGAGGGCTGCCATGCCGGCTATGTTGTTCGGAGTCATATCGTCGTCGCCGCAAGGCGAGAGACATGAGTGAATATGGAGATCGTAATAGTACTTATTCATCGAGCATTTTTGAAAGAGAGGCGCAAACGCTGTAATTATCCGCTTTGCAGCGTATTACGTTTATCTCTTTATCTCTTGCCGTCTGAAGAAATTCTTCGTCGAGCTCCGCATCTTCACAGATTATAACGCACGATATATCAACGAGCGACGCTACTGCGAGAACGTTCTTGTTGGTCATAATGGTCACCCATATATTATCGGGCTGTGCGTGTCCCATTACCCAGCTAAGAAGGTCAGAACAGTAAACACCCTGCGGTATTCTTTCCGGAAAGGGCAGGGAAAGAGGTTCAGCGTTAAGCTCTTTAACAATATTTTCAATTGTCACCTGACTTGCCGTCTCCTTCCTTTTTGTTCATAGCTTCAATTATCTCGCGCATTTTTACAATGCAGTCGCCGTATTGCGCTTCGCCGTTTACGACGTCCTGAGCGAACGCCTTGCAGGTCGGAGAGCCGCACGAGCCGCAGTCGAGACCGGGAAGCTCGGAAGATATTTTCTCTATTTCCGCCATGAGTGACATAGCTTTTGCCATATCGTTGCTGAGGGTGAGAGGAGAATAAGTAAGAGCGTCCGACGACGAGAACTTTTCGGGTATTGCCGTGTCGTCTTTAGGCGGACGGTTCTGCGTTACCGGCAGATAACGCCTTATACTTTGAAGTTTAACCTTTGCAATATATGGATTTTCAACAGTCATTACTCCGCCGACGCAGCCGCCGTTGCAGGCATTCAGCTCGATAAACTCAAGGCAGGGGAAGTCGCCGTTCTCTATCTGATCGAGCACCTCTATGACGTTTTCTATTCCGTCAGCTGCGAGATACCTGTCATTCAGCAGAGCCGAACCCTCTCCGCCGCTCGAAGCCCAGCCTACGCCAACCATTCCGACACGCGAAACGGGAACGTCTACCTTCTGCATTTTCATAACGTCAAGCAGCTTGAAGTATATGTCGCTGAGAGAGACCACATAATCAATGTTGCTCTTTGAGCTTTTGAATCCGTTTTTAACGTAGCTAACCTTAGCCGGACAAGGAGAGATGAATACCGTGCATATATCTTCGTCCTTTAGCTCGGGATGAAGAGCTTTTGCCTCATCCCTTGCAAGCATAGCCGCAATTTCAATCGGCGGAAGTATCGGTATCACATTGTCGCACAGATAAGGGAAGCGAAGTGTTATAAGTCTTGTAATTACAGGGCACGCACTGCTTATAACAGGTCGTGGTATATCCTTTTGCTGCAAATACCTTCGTGTGTATTCTGTAACGAGCTCTGCGGCTCTTGCCACTTCATACACATAGTTAAATCCGAGGTCCAGAAGACCTTGAAGAATGTAATCAATATCATCAAGATTTTCAAATTGCCCATATAAAGTGGGCGGTGGAAGTGCGATAAGAAACTTGTCTTTCGGGATACTTGAAAACTTGTCGTAAATAGCTTTCTTTGCCTTGTGATGACAGCGACGAATACACTCTCCGCAGTCAATGCAGCGTCTTGAATCGATCTGCGCACGACCGTCTCGTATACGTATTGCCTCGGTCGGGCAATGCTTTAAGCAGATGGTACAGCCCTTGCACTTATCTATGTCCAGGGAGACAGAGTGCTTATATTCGGGCATAATCAATACCTATCCTTTCAAATATTCACTTTCATCGTGATCTTGGTACCTTTTCCAAGTTCTGTATCAATTTTCATTTCATCAGTGTATCTCTTCATGTTTGGAAGTCCCATACCCGCTCCGAATCCGAGCGCACGTATGTTGTCGGGAGCCGTCGAAAAGCCTTCCTGCATTGCAAGATTTACGTCCGCAATACCGGGACCGTGGTCGGTGAGAACTATGGTTATGCCGTCAGGCTCTACCGAGACGTCCGCCTCGCCGCCGCCGGCGTGTATCACCATGTTTATCTCGCCCTCGTACATTGCTATCGAGACTCTTCTGATTATTTCCGGAGAGATACCGAGAACGCGAAGATTCTTCTTTACCTGAACGGACGCTTCGCCCGCCGAGGTGAAGTTTTCGCCGTCAACAACGTAATGAAATACAAGCGGGGTGCTCATATCAAATCTCCCGTGTTGTTCAGACCGTGAGTGTACAGCAGTCCGCAAGCCTCAAACATTCTCATTGGCGTTGCCATGACAACGATTTCCGAATCTTTCGCAAGTTCTATCATTTCGGGGGAGGGCTCTTTGCCTCTGACAAAGACGATGCAGTGCATATCCATCATTTCCGCCGTTCTTATTACCTGAGGATTGACAAGCCCGGTAAGAAGTACAGCCTGGTTCTTGACGAACGCCAAAACATCGCTCATCATATCGCTGCCGCAGGCGGAAAACACGTCATTATCGAGAGAGTCGCCGCAGCATAACACCTTGGCATTGAGCAGGTTTGTTATCTCTGATATTTTCATACTGCCTCCGAAATATTATTTATTCGTATTTCTTTAAAATATTAGCTACGTCGTTCGGAACAAGTCTGCCGTAAACATCATCATTAACCAGAAGGACGGGGGCAAGGCCGCAAGCGCCTACGCATCTGCAGGACTCAAGCGAGAACTTTCCATCCGCCGTGCATTCGCCTTCGCCGATTCCGAGAGTCTGAGAGAGCTTGTCGTAAATATCGCCCGATCCCTTAACGTAGCAAGCGGTTCCGAGGCAGACAGATATGTTGTACTTACCCTTGGGGTTAAGCGCAAACTGGGCGTAGAAGGTAACGACCTCGTATACCTTTTCGAGAGAAACGCCGAGACCGTTTGCTATTTTTTCTTCAACTTCAACGGGAAGATATCCGTATATCTCCTGTGCCTTCTGAAGTACGGGAATAAGAGCGCCGGGCTTTCCGCTGTAATCTGCAATTACTTTGTCGAGCTTTGCAGCCTGCTCTGCGGTGTCCTTAAAAGCGATCTTGGATATTGTGTTTGCCATGTTCAGATTTTCCTCCTTAAATATTCACTTTAGTGATGTCTGCAAATACATTTACATAATACAGACAACATATCATAAATGATATGTTAATTATATCACAAACATTGTGAAAAATAAAGACCTAATTAAAAGAAA